>NZ_JBGXYA010000081.1:0-24647 GCF_041814905.1 Glaesserella sp.
ACCTTTCTTTTATATTTAGGTCGTTCCAAATTTGCACAAGTAACCGCAATACCACATGCATGATGAGGACATTGAAAATTTTTTTGACTGCTTATCAAGCCTTTCTGATAAGCAATATCTGCCTCTTTCGCATTAACTTTTTCATTCAAATCTAAAGAATATGCTTGCAGAAAACTCATCATATTTCTCCTTAAATATATTCAATGGTGGAGGCATTGTTTTCGCCGCAAAAACCCATCAAAAACGGCGACACCAACACATTGCCGAAACAGAAAATATGCCCGATGGAATGCACCGGCAACTGCGCCACCTTCTTACGCTCCTGCTCCACCACCAAGGTTTCTCGTTCTTTATGCAAATAACTGCCCTGCGTGGTGATATACAGCGTATTTTGCAGCTTGCGCATGGTTGGAATTCCCCTTTGATTTTGACCGAAGTTTTTGTTTTTTGGAACAAGTTAACGTTTAGGCCGTCTGAAAAATAAGGTATTGTTTTCAGACAGGCATTAGATAAGCAATGCCCGCCTGAAAACAGTTTTAGTAGGTCGGGCATTTATGCCCGACCTACTCCATGCGTGTAGCACAAGCCATGCACGCGTTTTATTCATTGAAAGCAGCTTTAGGCCGTCTGAAAAATCAGGGTTTCAGACGCCGTAGAATAAAAAAACAGATAACCTGCCAACTACGCTGACTTTATATATTACTAATATTCTGTATTCCAAACCTGAAAATGTTCCTTGTTATTTTGAATAAACTTAATCATATCTTCTAGCTTTCTCATTTTTCTAGAATTATATTCGAAGACCTTTTCTTTGCATCTGTTTTGCAATAGAAACAACACTTCCCAATAACAATCCGTTTTTATTTTATGAATATTAGAACTTAAGTATTGGAATCTATAACTTAAATTTATATAATTGTCATCACTATTTATTGTTTCAAGATTATTCTCATAAAACAATCTTAATCCATCATCTTTAATAAATTTTTTACCTTGCTCGGAACCAAATAATATCCAATTATTAATAACTGCGCTTAATAAATCCGAATAATATTCATCCAAATCCAATTCATTTGGCTGTTTTCTAATTGCATTATTAATATTATTTAATGTTCTTTCTGTATAATCTAATTTCTCATCTTCTGGTAATAGATGTTTATACAATAAAAGGTCTTTATATCTTGGCAGACATTTTAGTTCCTCTCGTCTCAATTGAAAAATTGGTTGCATATATGATTGATTAATATCTTTACCATTATATTTTTCACTAAGAAGTATATAACATTGAAAAGTCCCAAAAATCTCAATATAACAAAATAGCCTTTTTTCTAGATTAAATAATTTAACTTGATGACACAGATAACGCAGATCATCACTAGAAAATCGCACTTCTTCAATTGCACCATTTATAAAGTCCCATGGCATATACGGTAACAATGGTATTTTTTGCCGTATATTGTGATTATCAGAATCCAAAACACATTCTAATTCTTCACGTTTAACACCATTTGCAATAGCAAATCCAATGGCTATTTTTGACATACCTTGTTTGTATGGTATATTCTTTAGATTAAATGGAATGGCATATATGTTTTCTGAATATTTATTAAAATCTCTAATAACAATAACTTTATCAGGATTGTCTATTTTAAAATATTCCATTTTTCCTTTCTTAAGTCCTTCAAGATTCTTTTCGGGCATACCCTTAGGATAAAGTATAATTAATTTGCCATCATGCATAAAGGTATCAACACCAACAGGCAAAAAATCATTTTTATTAATTCTAAATCTAAATGTTAAATCGAGTTCAGGAATAAATATATTTCCTTCTTCAGTAAAATTTTTATTCTCCGATTTTCTATCAAAGTTTATAGGCAACCTAGATATGTAATTTTTAAATATTTCAACAAATGGTACATCTATCTCTTTGCCTAAAATATTTCCGCAATCTTTACATAAAATGCCATTTTTTATTAATGTTCCTCCTAATGCTTGTTGGAAGATATGTTCACCATGATCATTTTCCGTAGTTAAAATTTCATTACATAAATAACAGTTACTCACAATTATCGCCCTTATTTAATTAATCATCCCCAAACAACCCCTCCACATACCCCACCGACCTATCCTTCTCCAACAACTTCGGCTGGCAAATCTCCACCAGCGAACAGGCTTTGCAGCGCTTGCCGTACACCGGCGGCGGGGTTTGGCCGCTTGCCAAGAGTTCACGCACTTGGGCGATAACGGCCAGCGTTTGCGCTCTAAGGCCGTCTGAAAATGCTACCGGTACGCGGTGGCGGGTTTGCATATACCACAGCGCGCCCTCGGCGATGGTCTGCTCCGTCATTTCCTCCAGACACAGCGCCTGCGCGCAAAGCTGGATTTCATCGAACGGCTCGGGCTTGGGCTTGCCGCGTTTGTATTCAACGGGCTTCAGGCTGCCTGAAACCAAATCATGTTCCACCATATCGATAATGCCGCTGATGCCCAGCCGCTGTGCCGACATATGCACGCTGCGCTCGAAGCGCACACCTTTGCGCGTTTCCGGCTCGCCCGAATCCACCCGCTCGTGCAGCGAACGCCCCTGCGCGGTCAGATAGTTCTCCGCCCACGCCTGCTCGTTGTAAATCAACGCGCATTGGCGCGGGCAGAAGGCATAGTGTTGCAGGGCGGAGAGGGAAACGGTGGGCAAATCCCGTTCCCCTGCGCCTGCAAGCGGTGGGGTTTGTTTGGTAAATTGCAAACCTCCCACCATCAGAAGCCGTCAATCTCGGCAGGAATCAAGCCATCGAGATTATTCAATTCATAGCTGCCGTCTGAATTGACTTTCAGGCTGCCGTGCACTTTGGCGGATGAATATTGCCCTGCTTTGCAGTTATGTTCCCACCAAATCAGTTTCAACACTTGCATGCTGCCTTCGGGGCGGGCGGATGAGGCATCGCCTTCAAACAGTTTGGTTAACACTGTTTTGATTGTTTCGGCATCAGCGTCGGAAAAGCCGGTACGTTCGGCGAGTTGCGGCGACATGGCGCCGAAGGCGACGTAAATGCCGCTATCCACGCGGTGTTTCATGCCCATGGTGTCGGAACTTTTATTTTTACCTTCCTTGGGGTCTTCACCGCTCACGCTTTTGGTGATTTGCGTGCTGGTGATGTTGACCGGCTCGATACTGAATGCCGATTGAACGGTTACGGGGCCGCGCACGGCAATCGATACGCCTGCGCCGTCGTCGCTTTTGCCGAAAGCGAATACTTGACCGAAGCTGCGCACGTCCAACCATTTTTCGCAGGCTTGTTTGGCGGTTTGGTCTTTATTGGCTTTTTTGGCATTAAATGCGTCTGCCCCCAAGCCGACTTCTTTGTCTTTGGCACGGTTGGCAAGGCTGGTCATGCCGTCGGTTTTCTTTTCGTCGGATTGGACAAAAATACTTTCGCCGCTGTCTTGCAGGCGGTCGCGGATTTTGCGCTTTAGGCATACGTCGGTCATTTCGCCAAAGCCGGCAAAGTCGGCACGCGGGCGGTTGCCGTTTAAGGGGTCGCCATTGGGGTTGGCGTTGGTGACTTTAAGAATCAGGGCAAAGTCGATTTTTTTGGTTAAGCTCATGTTGTTTTCCTTTCAATGTTTGGGGTTATTCAGCAGTTTCGGTTTTCTTTTGCTTGGCAGCTTTGCGCTCGGCAATTTGGCGGTTGATTTCCATTTTTTGGCAATGATAACCAAGAAGAAACTCGCCGCTTAATTTTTCGTCGCAAATAAAATCATTGCCTTGGAACAGCTCCATAATTTCGCCGATGGCTTGCGTGCCCGTATCCTTGCCGCGACTGCGCAGGCGGTCTTGATAGGGTTTCAACGCCAATTCGATATTGCGCCAAGTGGCGAACGGGTGTTCGGCAAAGCGCTGCATATAACGCTCAGCAGTAGTGGCGCGTTTTTCCTCCGCCAGATAAAGTGCGTAGGATTCGATGTTCTCAGCGATGGCTAGCAGTCTGCCGTACAAATAATCGCGTGAGCGGTTTTCCGTATCTAAACTCATAGGGTAAGTTCTCCGTTGTGATGGATTTTGATGACGGGCGTGCCAGCCTTTGTATAAAGCGCAGGCGACACCGATATTGCGTTGCTATTCCCAATGTTCACTGCCGTTGGGATTGCAGGCCGTCTGAAAACTCTGTTGCACCAAATCGTAAGGCATCGGCACGTTTTTGCCGCCGGAAATCACGGGCAGCAGGCGGGCATAGAGTTGTTTTTTCAGGGTATCGCTCAATGCCTGCCCGTAAACGGCATAGCCGATGACAGCCGGAGACGGCGGCACGAACGCCCAAATAGTTTGTTTATCTGTTTTTTTGCCATTTGGCTTTTCAATGCTGTGGCGTTGATACCAAGAAAAATCGTCTATCCAAGCATCCAGATTGGCGAAATAATCGGCAGGCAGAAATTCTTGGTAATAGGTTAATGCCATACGACCCGGCGTGGCAGAATCAAGCATCAACAGGGAAATCTGCTCATGCTCTTTCAGCGCTTTTTTGTAGCCGTGCAATTTCTTTTTAATAATGGCGGCGGCTTGTTGCCCGATATTGACCGACCAGTCGATAGCGCCGTTTGCGTTTTCAGACGGCATAGTGGCTTCGATTTCTTCTCCAACCACGCTAGTATCCAGATTGTCCCAATCGATTTCCTCGAACGTATCTTTCATTGGCGAAGGGATTTCTTTTCCGCTAATCGCCCATGCAACGGTTACTTGATCGCTGTTGCGGATGCCTTGTCGCTTTATTAACCATTTCAATATATTAAAGGCTTTCTGAGAAACCTCTCGCCCCAAAGCAACGGCTTGCTTATCTGTAAGAAAACGCCCAAGAAAAGTGAAGCCATCGGTATCATTAGCAGAAACCAGCTTGGCATTACCCTCAATTTTTGGATACGCTTCTGCCGGATAGTCTTCGCCACCTGTTATGCAACACAAATCTTTGCTTTTATCTCCTTGTTCAGACTGACTTTCTTGATATTTAATCCATTGGCTTTTTATATTACTTTTACTCCACAAATCAGAATGTGGTTCATCAGACATTTCTACAGCCCACACAAGCATTAAAGCAAACGGGTCATCTTTGCCTGAAAACAATATATTATTTTCAAAAGAGAAAATTTCTTTTTCTAATAAATCTTCGATAAGCGATCCTTTTTGCACATATCGTAAGACAATTTTCAGTTCTTGCAGATTACTAAACTCAGCCCAATCAGATAGCTGTTTTTCATAAAACTCAAAACAGCTTTGATATTTGGTTTTTTCTGCATCAGCAAACTTTTGTTTTTCTTCATCAGAGCCCGATAAAAACGCTTTCCATTTTTTTCCATTATCTTTTTCTGCTACTTTGGAAAGATATTCTATTGTCAGATATTGACTCGATGTTTTAGCAACATATTGCAAGTTATCATGTAAGGCGTAAGAAGCTATAGTTGAACCAGCGCGTTTTGACGACTTTTCCGTTACCTGAATAGGCACTTGCTTTTTGCCATCAAACCGTTCTGCTCGTACTAACTGTGCATCCTCATTTAAAACAACTTTCAAATGAACTGCTTTAGGAATATGAAACGGCAACGCTAATTCTTCATCATCCAGCCCTTGGTTTTGGACAAACTCATACGTCCGATACAATTTCTGCATCCAACTCATAATCCCAACTCCTTGGCTTCATCTTCCACCGGCTTCACGTTTTCGCCGCGTTTAAACGGTTTTTCAGGCTGCATCTCGCGAATAAAGCGGGTTTTCAGACGGCCTGTTTCATCGTTTACACTGGGAAATTCAATCACGCCATACTGCATATTCGCTTGCCAAAAACGGCTGACCAGCTCGTGTTTGCCCGTTTCCTCAGGATAGCCGAAGCTGTGGAACATTAGCCCGAAATCGAGATTGTCGATTTCATCGTAAAAGCCTGCTTTGCCGTCCCGGCCTGGGCTTCCGAATTCGCACGGCTCCACATAACCTTGGCAATCGCGCGTGCCCAAGAAAATATCCTGCCGCCCGCCGCGCTCCAACATTCGATGGGCGATTGCCATATGTTTGCCGAGATTGCGATCATCTTTGAGTTCTTCCCAGTATTCGTTCCAAGTGAAATGCGCTTGTACTTGGTATTCCACATCTTGCAGAAAGGTATAAATCGCCAGCGTATTGCCGCCGTTCCAATCCAAGGGTTTGGTGGATTTGCTTTGTGTGCGAATCGGCTTCATGACACGGATTTTGTCGATGTGCCAAATTAGTGTGGGTTTCCAATAAATGCTTTTCAAAATGCCTTTTATCGCTTCATACGTCGGCACTTGGTAGCTGAATTTTTCGCCGCCGATTTTGGTAACGGGGTCGGTAAACAATGCCTGCCGCCCCCATACGCGGAAAGTAATTGTGCTGTTCATATTGCTCCCTCTAATAATTGTACATAGGTATCATACCGGTTTCATCAACCGACAAGCCGTATTCATCGGTGTAATGCCCGTCTTTCAAATAGTAAATACCCGAACCTGCCTGCACCTCTTGCAAGGCTTGATTTTCTTCAAGTTCTTTCCATACATTCGGAAACACGTTCACGCTGTAGCGCTGCGCTTTGGCCAACGTGCGGTACATTTCTTTCGGGTTCCATTCGCCGCAAAGCGAAGCAATCAATTCCCTGCCTTCGCCATAAGGCACAATCACGGCACGGGTCGGCGCGTCAATGGCTTGGAAGACCTGCCCTGCGCTTTTAAATGACTGCATTAGCAGCGGAAACGGCTTGGTTCTTTGATTGTTTTTCGCCACATAAACATTTGAAGAATTGTCGGAGAGCCAGTCTAACAGGCTGCCTGAAGTGCTGTTTTTAACCGCATAGCCCATCTCGCCGCTGCGGTTGTAAAAATAGTATTGAAAATACCGCTGCATGGCATCGGGTTGCAAAATATCCTGCCCTGCAAATTCACGCAATACGTGTTCGGCATGGATTTGCCCTTGATGAATATCGGGCAACACCTGCGCCAAGCTCGGCTCTTGCAGATTCAACACATACACCTGCCCTTTGCCGTCTTTTTCGCCGTGCCGGTTGCAGCGCCCCGCCGCTTGGGCAATAGAATCCAAGCCGCCCAACGCGCGGATGACGCAAGCCATGGAAATATCCACGCCGGCTTCGATTAACTGGGTACTGATGCAAATCACCGGCTGTTTGTTTTCCAGACGGCCTTTGATTTCATCAAAAATGGCTTTGCGATGCGCCGAACATTGATTGGTGCTGAGATGAAACAGGGCTTCGGGCGGCACGTTTTGCTGTTGGCAGTATTGGTATAAATCACGCGCCCATTTTTTGGTATTCACGATAAACAGGCAGCTTGAGGCCATCTGAAACTGCGTCAATAAAAATTCGCCCGCTTCATCCAGCGACCAACCGCCGGTTTTGGGTTGATAGTGGATTTCCACGCGCGATAAATCGGCGAACAGCTTGTTTAACTGATCGTTTTTGCCCATGATCTCGGCATTTTCCGCAAGTTTTAACAAGCCTCGATTTTGCACCTTTTCACGTTCTTCTTTGGGAAATTTTTCCAATCCGGACTCATTCAACAAAGGCTGGGTAGCAGTACACAATATCGCACTAGATTTACCGAATTGTGTTAGCCAGTTCAAGGTATTGCAGAACAAATGCACACATTTCACCGGCAGAGTTTGGATTTCGTCAAAAATCAGCACGCTGCGTGTCATCGGGTGGATATGCCGTGCGCCGCGCGTACCACCGCCGAACCAGGCATCGAGAAATTGCACCATGGTGGTAAACACAATCGGCTTATCCCAATTCTCGGCAAGCAGCTTGTCTTGCCAGTTTTGTTTTTCGGGGTCGAGATTAGAATGGTGTTCCAGAACCCAATCTTCGCCGAGAATTTTGCGTACCGCTTCGGCATTTTGGTCGATGATGGATGTGTAGGGAATGATATAGATAATGCGGTCAAGGCTATGCTTTTGCGCATGATGCAAGGCATAACGCAGGCTTGCCAGCGTCTTGCCGCCGCCGGTTGGCACAGTCAGCGTGTAGATACCTTGCGGGTCGGCAGCACGCTTCAGACAGGCATCGGATATATTGCGGCGGATTTGGTCAATCGAGTAACGGATTTTAAAATCGGCTAGATGCGTTTCCAGCTTATCAATGGCTTCCTGCCAGTTGGGCTTTTGCGTCAAACGGCGCAAATCCTTTTGCGCTTCGCGTTCAAAATCCGCACTGTTGATACGGTCGGCATCAATCAGGCAGCTGAATAGAAAACGGGTGAGGCAGCCGAGATGAAATTCTTTGATTTTTTCGTTGCTGTCCGGTTGCTTCAAAATGGCTGCAAGCGGCTTTAACAGCAATTTAACCAAATCTTCATTAGCCAAACCTTCCGCCTGCCGCTTGACCGCTTCATCAGCATTTTGCTCGCATTCGGTCAAATGCGTGAGTGCATCGTCTTTTGAAAAACGCGTCCGCCAAACCGCTTCGCCTTCGGAATTTAAGCAGTCAATCAACCCCGCGCCGTGATGCGAAGCAATACACAAACCCAATATTTGCCCGACCAATTCACCGATGCCGTTTTGTGCGCCAAATTTTTTCAGGCGGCCATACACCCATTGTGCGCCTGCCGTCGAGTGATCGATTTTCTTGCCGTTCGGCAGCGTATCTTCCACATCCACATCAGGATTCACGCCTGTGGCTGCTTGGATATAGTCCTGAAACGCTTGTGAGTATTTTCCGAAATCGTGCATCAAGCCAAGCAATTCTCCTGCTTGACCTAAATCCAATTTAGATGCCAATAGCTTTGCAAGCTCAGCAGTTTCACTTAAGTGAGTAAAAACTGTTTGAGGAGCGTTATCTGATTTTCGAACATGAGCAATAAAATGGTCCATATCTATTTACCTATAAGAGAAACACTTGTTACTAAACATTATCAATCTCCTCCTTTCGCTAGTCATAACGCTCGATAAGGTTACTTGCTATTATTCTGAATAATCTTAAGAAAACAACCATATTTACAGACAAAACATGACGATACTGAGAAATATCGAAACTAAATTTACTTTAAAAGTGCTATTTTACAAAACACTCCATTAGGTATAAAAATATTTGCATAACGTATTATTACAAGCGGTCACTTTCGGCGGAAATTTTGCAAATGGTAGGAAAAGAAAAAACTCACACGGCTTTATCGGCAGTGTGAGCTTTGTTGAGAGAGAAGCTATTTACGTAAAAATTTATAACAATATTCTAGCAAAGAGACGGGTAATAAGCGCGGGAGGGAACGCATGAGGAAAGTCGCAAAACCCGAAAAGCAACCTTGTACGTCCAAACGCTGTTTTAGTTTAAACAAGCGCCATTCGGCTTTCGCTTGTGCGATGCCTCGGCGGCGACCGACCATGCCATTACCGACACGGGCGTAAACCAGCACATCAGGAAGATTGGCGACATGCGGATTTTGCGCAATCAGCTTGATCCATAAATAGTAATCCTCTTGTAAATCTTCATAGCCGCCGCACTGAAGCACTTCGCTTTTACGGTAAGCGACCGTCATATGGTTGAACGGGCTGCGCTTTCGGGTAAATCGAACGATATCCGTCGCAGCCGTCGGTACGCGACGGTAGCTGACAATGTCATCAATATGTTGACCGAATTCGGCAATTTGTCCACCGAAAATAACGGTTTCCGGATGTCGTTGAATAAATTCAAGTTGCTTTTCAAAACGTTCCGGCACACAAATATCATCGGTATCCATACGAAAAACCCATTCGTGCGAACAGTGGGTTAAACCGATATTCAATGCTTTACCTAAACCTTGGTTTTTATCTAAACGAACGATAACAAGCGGTAGGTTTTGAGCAAAATTTTGCACAACTTGCTCTAATTCCGCCGTAATTGCGCCATCGAAAACCAAAACAATTTCATCAGCCGGATGCGTTTGCGTCACTAAGCTTTCAAAACATTCGGTTAAATATTGGGGATTCTCTTTAATATAAAGAGACATTAAAACAGAAAACTTCATTAAATAAACCTTTTCATATTGATCGCAAGTTTAGGCGAAATAAATGTGATTAATGCAATAATTAAATATTTTAATTTTTTGCTGTGTTTGAACATTTTAAAATAATATATCGCTGCATTACGCGATAAATTCATAATATACGGATATGCCAGCATATAAAACGAGTTAAACACAAAATTATGTGCTTGTTGCGGAGTTTTCACATATTTTGCGTAAATCATTCGGATCGCTTTTTCGGTATTTTTCGTGTTGGTCGACACACTGTTTCGTTTGGTATGAAAAGCGCATTTGCTTAACGCTTGGTCGATATATTTCGGCATAAAATCCGCATCCGAAATCACTTTTAAAATAAAGTCATAATCTTCTAATGACAATAAGTCCGTTGATAACCCGCCGACCTTAAAGAACAGTGTTTTTTTAATACCGATCATCGGCATACCGCCTACTTTATTGGCTTGCAGAATATTGTCTAAGGTGAGATCCTGCGGATTGCTATAAGGGTGAGTGAAATAGGTAAAACCTTCATTCACCATCAGACATTCTGCCGGGTGATAGATAAAGTTCACCTGCGGTTCCGCCTGAATCGCCTTTGCCAATACCTCGCATTTTTGTTCGGCGAAACGATCATCATCATCTAAAAAAAGCAGCCATTCACGGCTTGCTTCCTTAGCGCCGATATTGCGACTTTCCGCCGCACCTTGATTTTGTTCATTACGAATAATTTTGACCGGAAATGCATAGGTTCTGTCCAATGTAACCGGCTGTTTAGAGCAATCATCGACAATGATCACTTCAAAATTCTGGGTGGTTTGTTTCTCTAAATCAGCTAACAAGAGCGGAACTTCCTCTTTACGGTTATAGGACGGAACAATAATACTGAACATTATACAGCCCTCTTGCTTTCAAAGAATAATTTGGATTTGCCGTGCGTACCGAACAGAGATAAAAACATCACTAACACTAACATGAGTCCCGGAAAGGCGTAAGTATCCGCTTTAATATTTAATACACTGAGAATAAATAAGGTAGAAAGGGTAAATGTCCAACTGCCGTCAAACCAGTTTTGCGCAATACGTCTGACAAAATAGAACATAAATAAAAAGCACGCCGCCATATAACCGATTCCGCCGTATAACGCTTGGCGGATAAAGCCGGAATCCGTTGCACCGTAATATCCGCCGGTCGGCGTATAGTAATAACCATCACCGATCAAAATTTGTTTTAGCTGCGGCAGATAAAGGTGGTTTTTTACTAAATTATCGCTTGAAGAACTGATGCTACCTTTATTGGATAATAGGTTGATTAAGGGTTCCAATGCATGTTCTACATATTTGTTATCGGCAAAATTCATCGCTAAAAATAAGCAGATTGCGGCAAAAGCGAGAAGTGCAGGAATATAACGCCATTTGAAATAGAGGGCGATACTCACAACCGAAAGAAATAAAAAGGTTCTGCCGGAAACTAATCCGATAAACAATAATAAAAACAGGAATACACTATTGATATTGTTATGCTTCGCGTTATAAGCGAGTAAAAAATGCAGTAAAACGATATAAAAAACGCTGAGTTGGAAAAATGCAGACGAAGTAATGTTGTACAAACGATACTCTTGTTCGGAACCATAAAAACGCTCCGGCAATACGGCGTTAGTCCATAATGCCAAATCAATCATAAACGAAAGTCCCGCCAATGCGACAACACCGATACCGGCTTGTACGGCAATACCGATTTTCAGATCCCTCACAACCAGTGCTTGCCCGTTCGGGCGACGGTAAAAAACATTGTAAATACCGACACCGAACACGAATAAAATCAGCGTTTTACAATACATGATAATCACGCCGAGTTCTTTGGTTCCGTGCAGCAATACCGGAATGATGCTGATGCCGATCAGTCCTAAAATAACCCACAAACTGTCCAGCGGCACGATAATGCCCTGCGGCAGATTTTTTTTATACGCTTGATACGCCAACCAAAGTAAAGCCAGCATTCCGGTAAAAAACGCCATTCGGAAAAAATGAAACAGCCACGGATCATAAATATAAAACAGATTAAAGAATGCTGACATTGCTTATTTCTTCCCTAAATTCCGAATGACCGCCAAGACTTTTTTTAACGGGTATTTCAGCAATTTTGCCAATAAACTATGATCAATCGAACCGCGAATCGATTCCAAATTACTGTTTACCTGCGGATTTTCAATCACCATTAACGGACGGACGACGGCAATATCCAATCCAAAACGATCACCGAATAAAATAAAATCATCTGCCAACCAATAAGGTAAGCCGTTCTCTTTTACTTTAGCTAAAAATTGTTTGGCGACGGATTTCTTTATCAAATAGGCGACCGTACCGGCAAAATAATTTTTATAAGGATATACCGCAGCAAACGGACAAGCGGTCACTTTTGGCTGTAAAAATGCAAATGTCGTCGGATAGTTAATTTCTAATTCAATATCATCAAATGTCGCAATTTTGGACTGCCCGACCAATAAAATATCGACAGAAACACCTTGTGCCAAAATACGCTCTAAATGCGGTTGGAAATCTTGATGAAACAACGCATCATCTTCACACACCAAACTATAATCATCATCGGCAATCGTCGGGTCATCGGCAATTTGCCGATAAACGCCCAAATGACTCAATGTACAACCGACTTCACCTTTCGTGGCTTCCCGCTCATAACGAGCGGCAAATTGCGGCAACGCAAAACGTTGCGCTAATCCTGCCAAATCTTCATTCATGGTATTAAACGCAGAAAACACGTGAAAATCTTGTGTATCCGCCTGTGCGAAAAAGAGTTCTCGTCGTTTTTGGTCTTTATCCAATGAAATTAAATATTTTTTCATCTTATGCTCGAATATCAATAATATTTACGCCGACATTTTCTAATAAATTGTAACAAGCGACATAAGAAGGCTCCGAAACATCAATTCGCAATGCTACTACTTCAATATTGTCGCTTTTATTCATAATATTTAATACCGCACTACTAAAATAAGTATAGATACGACATTTTTTATCGGCAAACTCTTGTGTAATGTAATCTTCAAAAATCAAATTCGTATCAATATAACGGACATTATCCAGCTTATATTTTTCACGAGGATGCGGCAGATAAGCATGAATATTGAAACGCTCAATCACCTGTTTCGCCAAGGCAATATTTTTTTGATCGTCTTGAAATACAGGCTGTCCGAGTAGAATATTGGTCACTTCATCCGATTGTACATTGCCGCTTATCGGCTTAACCAAATTGACAGCGGTGACCGGTTCAACGATATTCGGCAACTCCGGGTAAATCGTGTAATGATTACTGGATTGCCGTTTCAAGCTATCTATGCTGTATTTATTACCTAATAAACGGTTGATCAGTTTACGGTTTAAACTATCCGGATTATTGGTATAAAAAATACTGCCCAGAATAATATTGGCTGTACCGTCATCAAACGTATTTAACTGATTAAATTGAATTGCACTTAAAATAAATTGAATTTGCAGTTCGTTAATATTCGCAACAAAAGCTTTATGAAAAGATTTTCCGCCGAATCTACGCTTTAGCTGCAAAATCTGTTTAAACAATTTAAGGCGCTGGGTTTCCTGCACCATTGCAAAAAATTCGACACATTTATCCGCCAAACGTTGTTTGTAGTAATCAAATTTTTTATTGCTCACGGTGGATAACATAATGCCGTAAAAAGGCTCGTTCGGATGTTGCTCAATAATTTTTTCAGCAATCAACACTTGTAACGGCGTACAACAAATAATTAAATTCATACGGTTTTTCCCACTCTGGCTGTCATGAGATATAAAATCGGTAAAATGGCGAGCGATCCGATAATACCGGCATAGGGAATATATTGAATCTGTGTGAACGTCAGTAAAATCAAACTCAATACATAAATGATGGTGGATAACACCGAACAAAACGAAATCAACGTATTCTTACCATAGTAGAACAGATAATTCACTAAAATCAGATACGGAACTACCAAGGTGGTTGAAACTAAAAACAGCACTATATAGTACTTCGTCCCGACAAACTGGCTACCGAGCAGCCACACAACGAACGTTTCCGGAATAAACCACATGACCAACGCCGGCAACGGCACAAGAATGAGGGAATATGACGCCCATTTATGCACCTCTTTTACCGATATTTTCTTTTGCTTTAACGCTTCAAACAGGTGTGGGATCAAGGCCTTATTCACCGCCTGAATTAAGATCATCAAAATAGCGGCGAGCTGTGCTCCCATTGCATATAATCCTAAATCCGCTTCACTGAATTTATGGTAGATAAAAATACGATCCAGCTGACCTTTTAAGAAAATACTGGCATGGTGCAAAATGAGCGGAGCGCCGAATCCGAGTACATACCACAGTGCCGTTTTGTAACGATTTACCCCAAACGTTTTACGGATAGCGCGCTTGGCGTATAACGCATACGCCAGCACAAATACCGCCGCATTGCTGAATAAGATCGCCAAAATCCGTTTTTCGACCAACTCATTTTGGTAATATTCCAACAGCATTACCGTCAACACGGCAGAGAGGATCGTGGAACAAAGTTGAATGACGACATAAGGCAATGCCTGTTTTTGGCACTGTCGAACACTTAACTGCACCGCTAACAGCGATTGAAAAACCGCCGAGACGGCGACATACGCCATAATTTCGGATTTCACCAGCCAGCAACCGAGCAAAATAATACCGCCCGTCAACAACGTATAAGCGTAACCGGCACCCATCACTAAATTCAGTGAGCGTTTACCGTAAAAGTAGAAATAACGGGCAATGGCCCCCTCTTGGCTTAACCCGACTAAAATCGCAAATAGGGCGAGATACGTTTGAAAGTAAGAGAGTTCCCCAAACCCTGCCACACCTAATTTTCTGGACAGATACGGCAATAATAAAATCGGTACGGACTTGGAAAGCAATTCACCGCCAAGGTAAATGATGCTGTCTTTTATGGCTTTCATATTTGCAAAATTTTAACCCAATCTGACCGCTTGTCAGCCGTTCAAATCATAGAAACCTTTCGGTTTGTCCTTATTCGGATCAGCTAAGAAGCGTTTGATCGCGTGATAAGCGTTTTCCATCGCATTCGCTTGGTAATACGGATTTATCATGTTTGGCAAACGTTGTTGGAAATCGTTTGATAACAAGATCTCAATACCCCGTCGAATTGCTTCTCGGTTGATCTCAACATCCACGACCGATTCACCGCGCACGCGACCTTGCTGACGATTACCGATATTAATCGTACCGACACCGCATGAAGGTGCTTCAATCAAACCGGAGGAACTGTTACCGATCAACCCTTGCGAATATTTAATTAACGCCAAATACTCTTCCGGTTTCACCGATGGGAAAAAGCAGAAACGGTGTTGCTCGGTATATGCTTTCAAGCGGGCAAAAATCAAATCCGAATGGGTGTCCGAATTTGAACCGATAAAGACAAATTGATAACGGTCTTTAAAATAATCCAATGCAGCCAACAGTTCGTCAAGTTGCTGCAATACTGGTTGATCATTTAAGGTTTCGGGATGGAAAACCACCATAAAATACGGGGTTGTCGGAATCCCACGGCGCTCGATCAATTCCGCTTTACTCGGTAAGGTTAACCCTAAACTGTTTTCCGCACCCAATGAACCGACGTTATGCACGTAGTCGGGAAATTCCCCCAGCTGAATCACACGCTGACGATACACTTCCGTTGCGGTTAAATGCAGTTTTGCCATTTTGGTAATGCAATGACGGATAAACTCATCGTAATTGCCCAAAGTTTGCTCGCCGCCGTGTAAATGTACCAAAGGAATATTATGCATTGCCGCTGCCGTCGCAACCGCCATCATTTCATAGCGGTCACCCAATACGATCACTGCATCGTAATGATGTTGCTGAAAATGTGCGCCGAACTTATCCAAACATTCCGCCATTGAATGCAAAATCGTCTGATTATTTTGACTGTCCAAGGTCAGTGGAATCTTTTCCGCCACGATAAAACCGTCATTTTCAATAATATTCACGGTATTACCGTACTGCGGGTCAAGGTGCATTGCCGTCACAATCAATGAAAACTCAATTTCCGGGTCATCCTGTAACCGTTGCAATAAACGTTTTACGATACCGTACTCTGCCCTTGAACCGGTTACATATGCAATACGCTTCATTATCGAATTTCCTTTTTCAGAATTTGCGCCAGTTTGGCATAACCTTCGTCATTAAGGTGTAATCCGTCATTGCTGTAGCGGATATCCAATTTGCCGTATTTATCTTCAAATTCGGCATTTAACGCCACCACCTTCACATGACGCTCAAGTAACTCAGGGGTGATTTTTCGGTTAAACTCATCAATATCGGCATTGCTGCAATCCACTCGGAAAACCGTTTTCAAGCATTCCAAGACATAAATATCGGCCTGCGGATTTAGCTTCTTCACACCGTCAACGACCTTTAACACCGACGCTACCGCCTTGTCTACGGAAGTGTCTTGGCGACGTAAATCATTCACGCCCAATAAAATTACTACACGCGGCGCTACACGCTTCAGATGAGGTGTCAGAATCAGTGAATCATATTGTTCGGCAGTAATGCCGGAAATCGCCAAATTATTGATTTTATTCCCGTTAATTTCTTCAACATACCATTGTGCCAACTGAGAATGACCGATAAAGGTTATATCGCTGTCTGCATTAAAATACGATTGCTTATAGTGAATTTCTTTAGTAATGCTTTCAAGCAAGACTTTATCTTTGTTCTGTTGTTGAATCAGATAATAGAAATATTCAAAGTCTTGACGGTCATCAATATCAATGGAAACGGATTTATCCATAAAATAGGCGATACATTTTTCACCGTAAAAATGTTTTTGTACCAAGTATGCATCCGGTTTTGCGGTAAAAATCGCCCCGTTCGGCGAATATTCGGGATGATACTGCTGACGGGCGTAATTTGAATAATCCAATTGGAAATATTTCAGACTTTCGTCGTCGTCAATCACACGCGTCAATGTCGTCGGTTTATGCGCATCGCTAACCGAGACTAAAAAATCAAATTGCGCAAAATTTTTCTCGAATTTTTCACAAGCTTCCCGAATATGCGTCGCCGTGCGAAGCGGTGACGTCGGCTGTAACAACATAAAGTAATCAAATTCCGTCGTTTGATATTGTTGTAACACATCTTCAATCACCACAAACGAGCTGGCTTTATCACCGGCTAAATGCGCCGCCCGTTTGATAAACTCAATCGGATAATGGGAAAGTAAGTCAATATACTCCTGTGAATCCGTTGACACGATAATTTTATCGAACATCCCCGATTCAATCGCCGCTTCAATCGAATACGCCATTAACGGTTTACCGTTAACTAACAGCACATTTTTATTCGGTAACCCTTTTGAACCGGACCGCGCCGTAATAATTGCAATTTTTCTCATAAAACCGACCACTTGTTACACTTGTTGATTTTCAAAACGACTGTCTTGAATTAATTGATCTTCTTCAAAATCCTGCTGCGCTTCTTTACCCAGCACTTCATACCAATGCATCGGACTGATACCGTTACCCGGGCGTTTTGTGGTGATGTTTTCCGTAGTGAAAATGTCACCTTTTTTAATCGGACGTGCTGCAATAATCGATTTACGCGCGACGATTTTGTTTTTCGCTTCGGAATTCGTCACCAATTTTTCTGATGAACCGAGGGATTTTTCTACCGCACGAATCCCTTCGCAAAGCAACTTCAACTCTTCCGGCGTCACGGACGCTTTGTGATCCGGTCCTTCAAAGTTTTTATCCAAGGTGAAATGTTTTTCAATAAACGTGATGCCGTACGGCACCGCCGCCAAGCCGGCAAAATAGCCCGCCGAATGGTCGGAAAAACCCAAACTGTAATCGGCAAATTCAGCTTTTAATTGATGAAAAGCGTTTAAATTCACATCTTCATAGGGAGTCGGATATTCGGTATTACAATGTAAAATCGTAATATCTTTTTTCGCCATGCCGTTATCTTCCAGCACTTTTAATGATGCCTTCGTTTCGTCGATAGTCGCCATACCGGTTGAAATCACAATGGTTTTCCCCGGAATCGGCAAACGGGCGATTTTTTCCAAATACGGTAAATTGGTTAATTCACCGGACGGAATTTTCCAGACTTTTTGTTGTTGGGAAGCTAAAAAATCGATGGATTCAAAATCAAACGGCGTAGAAAACACCTCTAAACCTAACGAACGGGCGTACGCTTCCAACTTCACGAATTCATCATAAGGCAGCTCCAATTTACGGGTCATTTCCAATTGACTGTCCGCCGTGCCGGTGGTGACTTTTTGATATTCCGCTTTCGGCGCATATTTTGAAATGAGCTTATCGGCTTTAAAGGTTTGAAATTTCACCGCATCCACACCGCACGCTTTAGCGACATCCACCATTTTTTTTGCCAGCTGCGGATCCCCGTTATGATTACAGCCGATTTCAGCCACAATAAATACTTTCGACATTATTTAATATCCTTAATGAATTTTGCCGGAACCCCCGCCACAACGGTTCGAGGTTCGACATTACGAATAACGACAGCGCCGGCGCCGACTATCGCGCTTTCACCGATACGTAATTGACCGGTCACGACGGAAGAACTGCCGACAAAACAATAATCTTCGACAATCACATCGCCGTTTAGTGTCGTATTTGTTGAAATATTGCTGTGATTGCCTACTTTACAACCATGTTCGACAAGTGATTTGGTATTAATGATGACATCATCACCAATCGTCACACCGCTGTTAATGATCGCCATTTTGCCGACAAATACACCGATGCCTAACGTTGAATAAGAGGAAATAAGAGCCGTTTTATCAATCACATTAATGATTTCACAGTTAAACCGTTGCAATTTTAAAAACTTTTCCAAACGATGCTCATTGTTGCCGATACTGATAAAAAAGGCGTATTGATCACGTTCCGCAAAACTTTCGATATTTTCCGCCAAAATAGGAAAACCGAGATGAAGCGTTCCGACAGGTTTAAAACTGTCGATAAACCCGCAGAATTCGAATTGGGTAGTATCTAATGAATCCAACACGGACTTTGCGTAACCGCCCGCACCGATAAAAACAACTTTTTTTCGCATAATTAATTACCACGCTGTCGCAAAAATTTTCCCATTCTAATTTCAAACACCTTGTTAAACAATAGACAAGATCGCATGAATGGTGAATAATAAACCTCTTTTACTTACGTTGACAGAATCATGTTTGCCCTCACGAAAGTCTTTACCGCAATGATTTTACCGCCGTTTAATGTCATCATTTTATGGCTGTGCTCATTAGTATTTGCACGATTGCACTTCAAAAAACTCAGTTATTTTTGTACGTTTTTAGGCATCGCTATCCTGTATGTTTTCAGCATTCCCTACACATCACAAAAACTAAACGATTCACTAATTAAAGAAGACAACTTGACGTTGGACGACTATAAATCCGCCCAAGCCATCGTACTGTTAGGCGGCGGAATACGCGACAGCAAAGAATTATTCGGCAAACTCGCCACCAACCAAATCGCCGTCGAGCGTGTCCGTTATGCGGCTTATTTACAAAAAGAAACCGGTTTACCCCTACTCATCACCGGCAGCAGTCCGAACAATACGTCCGAAGCCGCCGTGATGGCAAAAGAATTGGACTTATTTTACAACGTCCCAACGCAATGGTTGGAAGAAAAAGCCAAAACCACCCAAGAGAACGCCCTTTTCAGTAAAACGATATTAGCCGAACAAGGCATTCACAAAATTATTTTGGTAACCAATCAATGGCATATGCAGCGTGCCAAACTGTTGTTTGAAAAACAAGGCTTTGAAGTTCTCCCCGCCAGTGTCGGTTCAGGCGCAACGCCGACAACTTACGGCTTAAATTTCATGTACTTCGTTCCTCAAGCGGGAGCCATGAACAGTAACATGCTGGCATTAAAAGAATGGATTGGTTACTGGAAAGAAAAGTAAAAATACAAGCGGTGCGATTTGATGAAAAATTTGCAAATTTTTCGCCTAAACGCACCGCTTGTCGGAAAGTCCGTCTCTCAATCAGAAGCGAAAGACCTTCACATTGGTAAAACCGCTTTCTTTCAAATAAAGGGCTTGCAACTTGCTCATCACGCCACGTTGGCAATAGAGCAGATAGGTTTTCGATTGATCTAAACTGCCGAAATGATTAGACAGTTTATAGAACGGTAACTCTTTGACTTCAACACCTTCAAAGCTGAACGGTTTTTCATCCACTTCTTCAGGGCTACGAATATCCAAAATCACATCGTTTTCGCCTAATTCCGAAGTGGTTTCAACGGATACGACTTCTTTTTCGGTCTGTTGAGCGATTTCACGAATATCTAAATAATGGGCGTTTTGCACCGCTTGTTCGAGAACGTCAAAGTTGAAGTTGCCTTCTTCTTCGATGATTTTGCTTTCAATCGCTTTCACCGTTGGATTCTTTGAAATCACACCACAAAATTCCGGCATAGATTTGGCAATATCGTCTGTGCCAATCTCTTTCGCCATTGCGATAATTTGCTCTTTATCGTGGGTAATGAGCGGACGTAACACTAAAGTATCGGAAGCTTTGTCGATCAAGCGTAAGTTGGTTAAGGTTTGGCTAGATACTTGCCCTAATGCTTCACCTGTCACAATCGCTTGAATATCAAAACGTTCGGCAATTTTGCTGGCAGCACGTACCATCATTCGTTTTAGCACTACGCCCATCTGTCCGTTATCGACTTTTTCTAAAATCTCACCGACCACATTTTCAAAGTTGATCGCCACAAAACGGACTTTATGGGACGAGCTGTAACGGCTCCAGATATGATACGCCATCTGTTTCACACCGATTTCGTGCGCCGCACCGCCAAGGTTAAAGAAGCAGTAATGCACACGAGAACCACGGCGAATCAGCATATAACTTGATACGCCAGAGTCAAAACCGCCCGAAATCAGCGATAACACATCTTCCTGTGTACCAATCGGATAACCGCCTAAACCTTCGTGGCGAGCCTTGATGAGCAACATTTTGTCGTGGTCAATATCAATACGTACCGTTACATCAGGATTAGTCAATTTCACACTTGCCGACTCGATATGCTGATTTAAGCCACCGCCCACATAGCGTTCCACATCAAGCGAGCGGAAATCGTGCTTACCTTTACGGCGAACACGCACGCAGAAGGTTTTACCCTCTAACTCCTCTTTTACTTTCGCAAGGGTATGCTCAAAAATGTCGTGCATTGTGGTAAACGGTATTTCTTCCACTTCAAGAATATGATGAATACCCGGGGTGCGTTTAAGTAAATCCAACACGAGTGGGGCTTCTTCAGCAACTTTTGCTCGCACTTCAATGAAATCCCAGTTGCGAATTACTGCCACATTTTCTGTTTCACGCAGTAACACATTACGGATATTAGAGGTTAAAATTTTGATAAAGCGTTTACGCACGGAATCGCTTTTAATCATAATTTCAGGGAAAAGTTTGATAATAAATTTCATACGGTTGTGTGATATTTGAAAAGAAAAAACGGCGAGATCCTAGCATATTTTGCAAAATATTCCTAAGATCGCACCGCTTGTCAGGTTATACAGAATTATCTTCTGTATTTACCCGCCATGGCTTGATACACCGCATTTTCGTTTTTGAGGATGGTGTATTTGGTTTCGAGTAACGAAAGTTCCGAGCTACGTTCGGTATTAATCGCACTTAACCATTCACGTAATTCCGATACCCCTTGATCATAGCGGTTTTTGTAGTAGCCGCTGATACGTCGGTCGTAATCGTATTTTTTCTGAAGATTGTCGAAGCTGTCGCGAGACAATTGATAAGCGACATAGTACGTATCGATTTCATTCAATGCGCTTGTGACCGTTTGCTCATAATCCAATTTAGCGGATTTATAACTTTCTTCCGAAATTTTGATGTTGTTTTGCACGCGATACCAATCTAAGAACGGCAAACTAAATGAAATCGAACCACCGGCAACCGGATTATCGGTAACATCGCCTAATTTAGAGGCGGAGCTGCTCAAACTACCGCCGAGCGTAATGGTCGGGAACCAGCTTTTCTCCGTTGCCGTCAATGTTTTGAAGGAACTCTGCAGACGCTGTAAGCTTGCCACGACATCAGGTCTGGCGGCAATGACTGACACCGGCACATTCATGTCTACACCTTGCAATTTCACGCTCAGGATGCTCGGATAACGGACTGCAAGCGGTTCGTTCGGTTTCAAATTCAGCAAATTGCGTAATGTTTGCTCCGCACTTTTCTGTGCGGATTTCAAGCTGATCAAGGTATTTTTTGCCGATAACACGGATTGAATCGATTGATCGACGCTCAATTGATCAATGGCACCGACATTCAATTTATTGCTCAAAATTTTGCTGATTTGTTCGTAGTTTTTAATGCTCTGTTCCGTCACGCGAATTGCATCTTGATAATACGCCAGGTTATAGTAACTGCTGATGACCGAGTTAATTAAAGACAAACGGGTTGCCTGTAAATCCTGTTGCGTTGCTTTATATTCCCATTCGGATGCACTTGCCGTATCCGCTAAGCGACGCCATAAATCTAAGGTATAACTTAAATTAAAGCCCAATTGATGACTGAGCGTTGAAGTGCCGGTAGAAACGCTGTTCGTACTTGGCGAACCGGTACCTTTTGAAACGGAGGAAGATTCGGAGCCGCTAAAGGTCGGCACTAAATCCGCTCCGACCAAATTCGCATTATAAAGGGCTTTGTTAACCGTAATGGCGGCTTTGGCAAGATCCACATTATTGATTAATGCCATTTCCACCAAACGATTTAATTCCTTGTCGTTATACCCCAACCACCACTGTTCGGTAATTTGATATTCTTTAGTAATATCTTGATATTGCTGATAATTTTGTTGCGCTTTTTCAAGCGAACCGTCTTGGCTCATTCTGTTTGAACACGCGCTGACCGCCAGCGCAGTCACTAAAATGAGTGTCAATTTAGAAAGTTGCATACGATACCCTATATTAAAAAATAGTAGCTTATTTTAAAGAAAGCCTTTCATTTCGGAAAGCAAAAAATGAACGCTCGTTCATTTTTTGCAAACATTTACAGAAATCCGACCGCTTGTCAACCGTTTAACAGCTGTGAAATCAATGCATTATGACGCTGTGCTTGGCTTGCCTGTTTCAAGCGTTCAGCGGTTAAAATGCTTTTAAGTTCCACCAACGCAACCTGAAAATCATCGTTCACAATCACATAATCAAATTCGTTATAGTGGCTCATTTCGGACACCGCTTCGCTCATGCGTTTGGCAATGGTTTCCGCCGAATCCTGCCCACGACCTATCAAACGTTTTTCCAACTCCGCTTTAGACGGCGGCAGAATAAAAATGGTTTTGACATTCGGGACTTTTTCACGAATTTGTCTTGCTCCTTGCCAGTCAATATCAAGGAATACATCAATCCCTTGTTCAAGGCTACGTTCAATCATCGGTAACGAAGTACCATAATAATTGCCGAACACTTCCGCCCACTCTAAAAAATGCCCTTGTTCGATCAAGTTTTTAAATTCATCGTGTCGGGTAAAATAGTAATGTACGCCGTGTTCTTCACCCGGACGGGGAATGCGGGTGGTATGCGAGACGGAAAGTTGGACCTCCGAGCGGGGCAAATCGGCGAGTAATGCATTGATTAATGATGATTTTCCGGCACCGCTCGGGGCTGAAATGATATATAAATTTCCTAAGCTCATAGTTTATTTAGTATTGCTTTCACAATAATCTTGTATAAATGTAGGGACGCACTGAGTGAGTATGTCCGTTTAACCAGAGGACACATGCAGTGTGTCCCTACATTTGATGATTAAGTAATGTAAATAATAGAGTAAAAAATTAAGGACGCAAGTGCGTCCCTAACACGGAATTTTATTTTTTCGAAAGCGGTGGCACAAAGGTTATACCTAAATCCCACGGTTGTTCAATCCAGGTTTCTTGCGGAATATCAACCACATAATCATCCACCAATTCCGCACCCATCGGTTTTGCAAACACGGTAACAAATTTTGCGTTCGGATACATTCTGCGAATTTCACGCGCCGTATTGCCGGTATCGACCAAATCGTCCACCACAATAAACCCTTCACCGCCGTTCTCCACTTGTGCTGCGTGTAATACCTTTAATTCGCCTTGGCTATCATGGTCGTAACTTGCGATACAAACCGTTTCAACATGGCGAATACTCAATTCACGAGCCAATACTGCAGCAGGGAACAATCCGCCACGACTAACGGCAATAATGCCTTTCCATTGCGAAGACGGTAACAGACGTTCCGCCAATTTACGGGCATGCATATGAAACATATCCCATGTCACGACGTATTTTTCGTTTGTGTATTTTTCACTCATAAACTTTACCTAAAAAAATAGTGGCTGTGCCACCGAATAAAAAAAATTGCCTAAGAATAACCTGAAAAGCACTTTCGTGCTATCATTTCAAAGAATTTTTTACAATAAAATCGCTCTGATCATCGATTTTTTGCAAAATTTTACACGAAACTGACCGCTTGTCATACCCGGGAGGAAATATGTCAGAAATTCAAACACTTAAACCGAATTTATTGTGGAAATGGTTTGACCAAATTTG
>NZ_JBGXYA010000082.1:0-56969 GCF_041814905.1 Glaesserella sp.
GGGATTTCCGCTTCCCTTGCGGAAACGATTTTTGATACCTTACATCATGGTTAAATTGCACCCATCAGGCGAATAATGCTATTATTCGCCTTAATTTTTAAGGCAAATAAGCAAGGTAATCGCCTGATGAATCACTTAAACTACACTTACATTTGGCAGCAGCCTGATTGGACGAACTGGCGGTTTGATCTTCACACACTTTCCCCTTTACTGACAGAAGCTCATTATCAACAAGGATTATTACTTGGCAGAATGTTAGATCTAGGTATGTTAGAGCGTGAGCAAACCAATCTGCAATTTTTAACTGAAAGTATTGTAAAAAGCAGTGAAATAGAAGGCGAAATACTTAATGTACAATCAGTTCGTTCATCTTTGGCAAAACGTTTAGGTATAGAGAGCGGAGCTTTACCCCCAGCAGATCGCCATGTGGAAGGTGTCGTAGAAATGTTACTTGATGCCGTCACTTCCTATCAGGATCCATTAAATAAAACTCGTCTATTTGGTTGGCATGCGGCACTTTTCCCAACAGGTTACAGCGGTATCAGAAAAATTTGCGTAGGGCAATTTAGAGATGATGGTGAGGGAGTGATGCAAGTCGTATCCGGAAGCTATGGAAAGGAAAAAGTTCATTTTCAAGCCCCCCCAGCCGAATGTTTAGAAACGGAAATAACCCGTTTCCTAAACTGGATTAACCAAGAACAACCTCTCGATCCTTTCTTAAAAGCAGCGATTGCACATCTTTGGTTTTTAACGCTACATCCTTTTGAAGATGGTAATGGACGCATTGCAAGAGTCATTGCAGATATGCAATTAGCAAAAGCCGATAGTAGCCGCCAACGTTTTTATAGTTTATCCGCACAGATTCAACAGCATCGTTCATCCTATTATGAAATGTTAGAAGATACGCAAAAAGGGCTCTGTGATCTGACCGCTTGGCTGAGTTGGTTTTTACAAATGATCATCGAGGCGATAAAATCTTCCCATAAAACCTTAGATAAAGTTCTGGTAAAAAATCGTTATTGGCAAGCATGGCGAACCATTGAGCTCAATGAGCGACAACGTAAGGTACTGAACAGATTATTAGATCATTTTGAAGGCCATCTTACTAATCAAAAATGGGCAAGTTTAACCAAAGTCTCTAGAGATACCGCCCTTCGAGATATTAACGATTTGGTTGACAAAGGCATTTTGCAGAGAACGGAAAAAGGTGGTCGCAGTGTTGCTTATGTTTTATCGGCACTGTAATGTATGCAAAGTAGTAGAAAAAAAGGAGCTCCTATGAAACTTTATATTTACGATCATTGCCCGTTTTGCGTCCGTGCAAGAATGATTTTCGGCTTGAAAAAGCTAGATGTCGAATTTATCACCCTATTGAATGACGATGAACCGACCCCTATTGGCTTAGTCGGAAAAAAAGTCGTACCAATTTTAGTGAAGGAAGATGGTTCTGCAATGCCTGAAAGTTTGGATATTGTGAAATACGTGGATGAAAACTACGGTGAGAAATTGCTTGCAGATGACATTCGTCCTGAAATCAATGAGTGGATTAAACAAGTCGGCAGTTACTATAATCATCTATTATTGCCACGTTTTGTACAGTTGGGGTTAGATGAGTACAAAACCCAAAGTGCGATTGACTATTTTGTGGCGAAGAAAACCGAATTTATCGGTGATTTCGCTGAAAATCTCGCTCGTTCAGCAGAATATATTGCAAAATTAACGCAAGATCTGACCGCTTTGGAAAACCTTGTCGTTTCATCTGAAGCCGTAAACGGCAAACTCTCTTTAGAAGATATTGTACTATTCCCAATGCTACGCAATTTGACTTGTGTGAAAGGATTAACCTTCCCGCCGAAGGTGAAAAACTATGTGGAAAAAATGGCTGAGTTGAGCCAAGTGAATTTATACAGTCCAGTATAGTCCAATAGACAGGATAGCCAGCGGTTATCCTGTTTTCTTTTTATGTAACTTTTGCAAATTTCTGCTGAAATCTCACCGCTTGTAGCATTCTTCCGCTATAATTCTGCCAATTTTTTCCAGTACAACAACACAATGACACAAACAACTTATTTCGCCACCGCGGCACGTGGCTTTGAAGAAATGTTAAAAACCGAACTTGAGCAGATTACGCATGCACAATGCAAAGTGGCTCAAGGCGGTGTGCATTTCACCACTGATTTAAAAGGGGCGTATCAAGCGTTATTACACAGTCGCTTGGCTTCCCGTATTTTATTGCCCTTAATCAATACGAAAATTTTCAGCGACAGCGATTTATATGCCTCTGTGGTTGCTTACGACTGGCAGAGCATTTTCGATCCAAGAGATACCTTTTTCGTGGATTTTAACGGCACAAACCGTGAAATTCGCAACACGCAATTCGGTGCAATGCGAGTGAAAGACGGCATTGTCGATTATTTTGAACGTAAAGGTTTTGCTCGCCCGACTGTGGATAAAATCCGCCCGGATATTCGTTTACACGCCTATTTAAACCGTGAAGAGCTGATTATTTCTCTGGATTTAAGCGGTGAAGCCTTGCATATGCGTGGTTATCGTGAAGAAACGGGGAAAGCACCGTTACGTGAAACCTTGGCGGCAGCGATTGTGTTGCGTTCAGGCTGGCAAAAAGGCACGCCACTTGTCGATCCGATGTGTGGTTCGGGGACTTTGTTGATTGAAGCGGCTCAAATGCAAGCGAATATTGCCCCACAAATTAACCGTATCCATTGGGGATTTGATAGTTGGAAAGGGCATCAGATCGAACTGTGGAAAAGGGTTTGGCAGGAAGCGAAAGAAGCTGAAATCCTCCCACCTTCCGCCTTAGGTACCTTCCCCCGCGAGCAGGAGGAGGGAAGCAATGTGCTGTTCTTCGGCTTTGACCTCGATCATCGAGTGCTACAAAAAGCCAAACAGAATGCGAAAAATGCAGGGGTGGCAGATTTAATTCAATGGCAACAAGGTGATGTGTCGGCGTTGAAAAATCCGATTACCGAGCAAGTGGGGACGGTGATTTGTAATCC
Source organism: Glaesserella sp. (assembly GCF_041814905.1). Taxonomy (NCBI): domain Bacteria; kingdom Pseudomonadati; phylum Pseudomonadota; class Gammaproteobacteria; order Pasteurellales; family Pasteurellaceae; genus Glaesserella; species Glaesserella sp. The sequence continues at coordinate 3,018 of NZ_JBGXYA010000082.1, forward strand.
GCCTTATGGCGAACGATTAGGCACAACCCCAGCGTTAATTGCGTTATATTCTGTCTTTGGACAACGGTTAAAACAGCAATTTGCAGGTTGGAATGCCTCTATTTTTAGTGGTGAACCTGAATTGCTGAACTGCTTACGTCTGCGTTCGGCTCGTCAATTTAAAGCGAAGAACGGACCGCTTGAGTGTGTGCAGAAGAACTATTTGATCAGTGAAAATGCAGACAAGCGGTCAGATCTTGACGAAAATCTGCAATTTAGCCAAAACGCACAGGTTGCCCCTGATTTTGCTAATCGCTTAACCAAAAATATCAAAAAGATCGAAAAATGGGCGAAACAGCAAGGGCTTGATGCCTATCGTTTATACGATGCGGATCTGCCTGAGTATAATTTGGCAGTGGATAGATACGGCGATCATATCGTGGTACAAGAGTATGCCGCACCAAAAAATATTGATGAGAATAAAGCTCGCCAACGCCTGCTTGATGCGGTATCTGCGACTTTGTATGCCACTGGTGTTGAAACGAATAAATTAGTTTTAAAAGTTCGCCAACGTCAAAAGGGGACTAATCAATACGAGAAACTGGCGAATAAAGGCGACTATTTCTTCGTGAATGAATACGGGGCGAAGCTGTGGGTAAACTTGACGGATTACCTTGATACAGGCTTGTTCCTTGACCACCGCTTAACGCGTAAGATGGTCGGCGAAATGGCGAAAGGAAAAACGTTCTTAAATCTGTTTGCCTACACAGGTTCAGCGACGGTTCACGCAGCGTTAAACGGGGCAAAATCGACCATCACCGTGGATATGTCAAACACTTATCTCAACTGGGCGGAACAAAATCTTGAGCTAAACAATATTTCACTACGAAATCACCGCTTGCATCAGGCAGATTGCTTGCAGTGGTTAGCGGATTGTCGTGAGCGTTTTGAACTGATTTTCGTCGATCCGCCGACCTTTTCTAATTCAAAACGAATGGAAAACAGTTGGGACGTACAACGTGATCATATTGCTTTGATGAAACAGTTGAAACGCATTTTAACGGCAAACGGTACGATTGTGTTCTCGAACAATAAACGTGGCTTTAAAATGGATTTTGACGGCTTGGCTGAATTAGGATTAACGGCGGAAAACATTTCGCACAAAACATTGCCGTTGGATTTTGAGCGTAATCCGCATATTCACAATTGTTGGATGATTAAACATTCTGAGTAGTCAACGGCTCTCCTGTTCAAGGAGGACATTTTTTTATTTATTGACCGTATCAAAAACAATAAACAAGCGGTATGATTGCCGCAAAAATTTGCAAATCACTCTAACTTTAATCGTTGAGGTTATTATGATGAAAAAAGCCTATCTTCCTTTAATTTCGATTTTGGGTATTGGCGCTATTGCCGGAGGCAGTTATTGGTATCAAAGCCATAAAGAAGACGATCCGAATGCAGTAACAATGACGCTTAATGCTATCGAACCAACAAATTATTCTGAAAATCCTAAGGTCGTCTATCCAATGACAATCGAATTCAGTGATGCTGCAGCACGTATCGATTTACTGAAAGCCGAATTGAAGCAAGGGGCGAGTATTACGCCTGAAATTAAAGGGCGTTGGGAGTGGAAGAGTGATCGTAGCTTAACCTTTACGCCGGCAGATGATTGGCCGACCGGAAAAACGTATAGTGTTAAATTAGATCAAAGCATTTTGAATGATAAGCTGGATTATGCAAAAGCGGTGACCTTAGCTCAACAAATTGTCAGCCCGGCATTTAATGCTAATATTCAGCAACAAAGTTTTTATCAAGATCCGGTACAAGCTCATATTCGTCAATCTATCGTAGAATTAAGCTTTTCTCATCCGGTTGATAAAGAAAAGCTGGAAAAAGCGATTGCGGTTAATTTAGTCCGTAAAAATAAGGACAATACTACAGAAACTATTTCTCCTTTGAATTTTAAGGTTCGTTATTCAGATAATGGCTTATCCGCTTGGGTGAATTCCGATAGCGTCGGATTGGCGGGCAGCAATAACCAGTACATTCAAACGACTATTCAACCAAGTGTAACAGGTTATCTCGGTGAAAATACGCTTACGGAGCCATTGAAGGCGGAAGTGGCGGTGCCGACTAAATTCAGTTTACGAATGAATCAAAATATTAACTATGTTAATAATCAGCAAAACGAGTTGGATCAATTACTACGTTTATCGTTTAACTATCCGATTAAAGGCTCGGAGCTTGAAAAGCATCTTCAACTTTTCTTATTGCCGAAACAAGAAGATGGTTGGTCTGCATCGAAAGTGAGACAAGAGCATTTAACGGAAGCGAATAGAATTAAATATCAATGGGTCCCGACTGAAAACACTTATGCGCAAGAACAGAATTTTCAGGTAAATATTCCGGAGCAACGCTGTGCTTATATGGTGTTGGATAATGAAATGGTTGCTCAAGGCGGCTATCAAATGGAATATCCGATCGGCTCTTTGGTGTGTGCGGGTGAATATCCGAAATACGTGAGTTTTGTTGGTGAAGGTTCTTTATTGGCATTAAGCGGTGAGCGTAAATTGACGGTCCTTTCCCGTAATTTGGATCGTATCCGGGTGGATATCGGCCGTGTACAAGGTGATCAACTTCGTCACATTGCAAATTTAAATCGCGATAGTTTCCAAAAACCGAATTTAGGGAATTTGCGCTTTGACGATATCGCTAATTTCGATACTCAAGTCTTTGATGTCTTTAACAGTGATCCGCGTAGAAATCATTATCAAAGCATTGCTCTCGACAAGCTTGCAACGGATAAGGGTATTTTCTGGTTGAAAGTATCGGAGCAGAAGGATGAAGGACAGTCATCGCATAAAGATACATCGCAAGAGTACGATTGGCGCAATGATGAATTAAATCAATACAGCGACTATCGCCTTATCGTTTTAACGGACCTTGGGATTATTGCCAAGAAAGCCGCTGATGGCTCCCAAGCGGTATTTGTCCAATCTATAGCAAGCGGTCAACCGGTTGCTTATGCTAAAGTACAGGTCATCAGCCGTAACGGTTCGGTTATCGAACAGCGTTATACCGATACGACAGGTTTGGTGTTATTCCCGAATTTGGATCAATATCAACAAGAATTAATGCCGGTGATGTATCTCGTGGAATCGGAGGCGGATCAATCGTTCTTACCGTTAAGCGGTGAACGTACATTAGATTATTCTCGCTTTGAGATTGATGGTTACAGTACAGAAAGTGATAGTGCAGCATTAAAAGCCTATATGTTTAATGACCGAGGTATTTATCGACCGAATGAACCGGTACATATCGGTATGATCGTTAAAGCGGTGGATTGGAGCCATAACGTCAGCCGTATTCCGCTACACGCAGAGATTTATTCGCCAAGCGGGAAACGGATGTTGGAAAAAACTATTCAGCTAAACCAAAGCGGGTTGAATAGTTTGAGCTACGATTTGCCTGAAAATGCAGAAACTGGCGAATGGGAAGTACTACTGTATATCAACAAACAAGGGGAAATGATTGGCTCTAACACTTTCCAAGTGCAAGAATTCCAACCTGATACATTAAAAATTAGAACGCGCTTCAATCAACAAGGTAGTCTGGCTTGGGTTTCGCCACAAAATTTGGAAGCGAATGTGTTACTCACGAATTTATTCGGTACACCGGCTCAAGATCGTCAAGTAAACGGTATGCTTGCACTACATTCGGCATTACCAAAATTCAGCGAATACCCGGATTATCACTTCTTTGATAACCAACGCGATAAATCGCCGGTTTTATATGAGACGGAGCTGGATGAACAGCGCACCAATAATCAAGGTGAAGCAACTTTTAAATTCGATTTGAGTCAATATGCGACTAATACTGTGCAAATGCTTTATTTTACTGCCGATGGCTTTGAAGGTAATAGCGGACGCAGTGTTTCAACAGTGCAAACAGTGATGGTTTCCGCACAACCTTGGCTTGTCGGTTATACAAGTAAACAGGATTTAGCTTATTTGCAGCAAAACAGCCAAGCGCAAGCGCAGTTAATTGCGGTGAATCCGAATCTTGAAAAAATAGCGGTGGAAAATCTCAGTGCAACTGTGATGGAACGTAAATACGTTTCAGTGCTGACTCAACAAAATTCAGGCGCCTACAAATACGAAAGTAAATTGGTGGAGACCGAGAAAAGCAAACAGCCGCTTATGATTACCGCAGACGGTATCGAATTGGTATTAGATACGGCAAACAGTGGTGACTATGTGGTTGTTATCAGCGATCAAAATGATCAGGTCGTAAACCGGATCCCATATACTGTTGTAGGTAACCAAAATTTGACTACCGAAATGGATCGGAACAGTGAACTGAAACTGCGTTTGAATAAGAAAGAGTATCAAAAAGGTGAAGATATCGAAATTGCGATTCAAGCTCCTTACACCGGTAGCGGTTTGATTACAATTGAAACTGATCGGGTATACGCTCATAAATGGTTTAAAGCAGATACAAACCAATCGGTACAACGTATTACCTTACCGGAGAATTTTGAAGGTAGTGGTTATATCAATGTTCAGTTTTCACGTGATTTGAATTCAAACGATATTTTCACCAGCCCGCTAAGCTATGCTGTCGTACCGTTTAGTGTGAATGTGGGGAACCACAGTTTAGCGATGGAACTCGTTGCACCGAAACAAGTGAAATCAGGCGAAACGGTCGAATTCAAACTCTCTGCCAATAAGCCAAGTAAAGCTATTATTTATGCGGTGAATGAAGGGATCCTGCAAGTTGCACGCTATAAACAGACCGAGCCGCTTGCGTTCTTCTTCCCGAAACGGGCATTAGAAGTGAATACTTTACAGATCTTAGATTTAATTCTGCCGGAGTTTAGCCGGATTATGCAGTACGCTCAAACAGGCGGTGATTCCGATATGATGGAAATGTTTGCCACCGCAATGGTAGCGAAAAGCCACAATCCTTTCCAACGCAGAGTGGAGAAACCGGTAGCCTATTGGTCGGATATTGTGGATGTTAACGGTGAAACGACCGTCAGTTACCGAATTCCGGAACACTTTAACGGTAATTTGAAAGTCATGGCGATTGCGGTCAGTAATGACAGTGATAATGTAGGTATTTCTCAAGCAGATACGCTTGTCCGTAATGATTTGATTTTATCTCCGGCAGTACCATTAACATTAACACCGTCAGATCAGAGTCAGGTTAGCGTTAATGTGTCGAATAACACTAAATTGAATCAGCAAATTAAAGTGGTACTTACTACAGACCCACAATTAGTGGTTGTAGGTGATACGGAAAAAACAGTAGAAATCGCAGCAATGAGCGAACAATTGGTCACGTTTGAGGTGAAAGCAACCGAATTACTCGGTGCGGCAAATGTCCGTTTTAGCGCAACTTATCAAGACAGTCACCAACAAATCGCAACGGCAGAGCGTAATATGAGTTTGTCCGTACGTCCATTGATGGAGAAACAGCACTTTACATACATCGGTAAGGTCAGCGCAGGACAATCAACTACTCATACGCCGAGTGCAGCGCTTTATCCTCAGGAACGTTATCAAGGAGCATTGTTCTCACCTGTACCATTGGCTTTGGCACAAGGTGTTTCGGCGTATCTAAGCGATTATGACAACTACTGTACCGAACAAATTATCAGTGCCGCCATGCCGACATTATTGTTTGCAGATAAGCCGGCGTATAAGCCGTTACTGAATATGCTATCTTCTACGAGTAAAGAGAATTTGGCGCAATCCAGCGATAAGGAAATTAATAATGCGCTTAACAAGGTCTTTAGCCTATTACCGAACCGTCAATTCCCGGATGGTAGCTTTGGTATGTGGAATAATACCGAGGATAGCGATATTTTCTTAACCGCTTATGTCGCACACTTCTTAATTGAAGCACAAGAGCATAATGTCAGCGTGCCGAGAGCTTGGTTGAGCGGAAGCGGTTTATTTAATGGTACTTTGTATGCGTTAGAACAACAAAGTATGCCACAAGAGGGAGATAGCCTTGCCACATTACGTCAACGTGCCTATTCGGCATATCTATTGGCACGTTTAGGTCAAGTGCCGTCGAATGCGTTATTGTCTATCCGCTCACAGTTAAATCAAAACTTTAAAGCGGAAGATTGGCAGAGCGATTTAGTCAGTGCGTGGTTGGCGGGAACTTATCAATTGGTTAAACAGGATCAAGAAGCCAATAATTTGATTACGCCGTTGATTGCTAAATTGAATCAAGCCCGTACCACAGAATGGCAATTTGCTGATTTTGATGACCCAATGATTCAAGACAGTGTGGCGTTATATGTGATTGCCCGTCATTTCCCGGCTAAATTAGATTCGGTATCCGAGACTGTTCTGAGCCGTATCAGTGATGATGTGAATGCACAGCGTTATAACACGTTGTCCTCCGCAATGATGTTACTGGCTTTAGATAGCTATGTACAACATAATCCGAATGCGGTAAAAGATCTCACTATTCACAACGCTGCAGGTAGCGTCATTTCAAGTGATTGTGGTGGTTTATTCGCTTGTACGGTACTAAATGATAATGGTCAGATTCGTTTTGACAATAAATCTTCAGGTACTGCGTGGTTCGCGGTAAGTCAAGCGGGTTATCCGCAAACAGCAGCGGAAAAATCGATATCGCAAGGACTGGAAATTCATCGTACTTATACAGATGACGCAGGTAAAGAAATCAGCGAAGTGAAATTGGGTGAGACAATCAATGTCACTGTTGTGATTCGTGCGCCTAAGGGTTACCAATCGGATGTCGTCATTACCGATCTATTCCCTGCCGGGTTTGAGGCGGTATGGCAAAAAAATGGGGAAGAAGAGGATGAGGTTAAATTACCGATTTGGTTACCGACTCATACTGATTTACGTGAAGACCGCTTACTTAATTACGGCGGAGTCGGATCGGACAGCTCAGCACTTACCTATAAACTCAAAGCGGTTAGTGTCGGGGAATACCGTATCCCGGCTGTTTACGCAGAGAGTATGTACAACCGAGCAATCAAAGCACAATTTGTTCCGCAAGGTGTGATTAAGGTTGTTCAGTAGCCTTATCAAGTGACCGCTGACAAGCGGTCACTTTTCTTCGATAATTTGCAAAATATGCGAATCAATAGATCCTGATTTAAAACTATGCCGATATGGTTTAAAAAAATTTCCCGTTGGACGGGTTATATTTTGCTGTTCTGCCTTTGTCTTGCACTGGTGGTGCGTTTTCTGCCTCATCCGCCGTTAAAAGCGCGTTTCACTTATTCCACTGCGATTTATGATGACCAAAACCAGCTGATTCGTTTAACCACGGCAGAAGATGAACGCTATCGTTTATGGACGCCGTTAAATCAAATTTCGCCCGAATTGATTGACGCAGTGTTGTTGCAGGAAGATCAGTGGTTTTACTGGCATTGGGGTGTAAATCCTTACGGGTTGGTGCGTGGTGCTGTCCAAACTTATCTTTTAGGCAATTCCCCGCAGGGTGGCTCAACGTTAACCATGCAGTTGGCACGAATATTATGGCAGATTGACAGCCGTTCTATTGGCGGTAAATTAGAGCAAATTTTGCGTGCGGTGCAGCTTGAAATGCAATATTCCAAAGAAGACATTTTGGAAGCCTATTTTAATTTTGCGCCTTATGGACGCAATATTGAAGGGGCTGGCACAGCAAGCTTAATCTATTTTAATAAAGCGAACCGTCAACTGAATTTAGCGGAGGCGATGACCTTGGCGATTCTACCGAAAAACCCGTCGGCGTATATCCGCCAAAACAATCAACAACTCAATCCTGCTCTGTGGCAGGCTCGAAACCAACTTTATCAACGTTGGTTAACCGCACATCCTGAAGATAAGCAATGGCAGAGCGATTTCCAACTCAGCTATCCGTTGCGTCCGTTAGAAAAGCTGCCTTTTATTGCTCCGCATTTTACCGATCAAATGTTGTCACAATATCCTGAAAAAGGAGAGATTAAAACCACCTTAAACAGTCAAATGCAACGTTTGGTCGAACGGGCGACACAACGGTATTTGGCTCAGCTGGGACAAAAAGGTATTGAAAATGCTGCAGTGCTGTTAGTCAATCATCGCACCATGGAAGTTAAGGCTTTAGTCGGTTCCGGTAACTATTTAAACCGCACAATTTCAGGGCAGATTAACGGCACTGCGGTCAAACGTTCCTATGGTTCAACCTTAAAGCCTTTTATTTATGCTTTGGCTTTTGAGCAGGGTTTGGCGCATTCTAAAACCGTATTAAAAGATCTTCCGACGACGTTTAACGATTACAGTCCGGAAAATTATGAAGGCAACTTTTTAGGTCCGATTCCACTTGAGCAGGCATTAATTCAAAGCCGTAATATTCCGGCCATTGAAATGGCAAGCAAATTGAGATCGCCCGATCTCTACGATTTATTACAACAGGCACAAATGTATTTACCAAAATCCAAGGCTTATTACGGCTTATCATTGGTGTTGGGAGGCGCTGAATTGAGCGTTCAGCAGCTTTCGACCTTATATGCAATGCTTGCTAATCAGGGGGGGTGGCAACCGTTAAAGTGGTTGCAAAATAGTCCGACAATTTTCACCAAGCAACTATTAAGCCGTGAAAGTGCGGTAATGATCAGCAACATTCTTGCAAAAACACCACGTACCGATGTGTATAATAAATCGTTAATTACCCGCTTGCCGCTTTATTGGAAAACCGGTACTTCAAACGGTTTACGCGATGCTTGGACAGTGGGTTATTTCGGTGATTTCACTTTAGTAGTTTGGTTTGGGAATTTTAATAACAAAAGCAATCCGCATTTTATTGGGCGATCGCTTGCTACACCGCTATTTTTACAGATTGCCGATAACGTGATTGCCCAAAACCCCAAAATGGCGGATATATTGCGCGATGCGGATTTAAACCTAAAAAGCATTGAAGTGTGTGCCGCTGATGGTAATCTGCCAAATGTATATTGTCAGCAACGAGTGAAAACCGATTTTATTCCCGGTAAATCCCCGATTAAAATCAGTCATATTTATCAAGCTTTTCAAGTGGAGAAGGAGAGTGATTTACTTGCTTGTCCACCTTATAATTCACAATTAAGCGAGCAAAAAATCTATGAGATCTGGAGTAGTGATTTTGAGAAAATTTTTGCGCAGGCAGGCATTATCAAACGTAAGCCGATAGTCAATCCCCAGTGTCCTTATCTACAGCAAAATCAATCACTACAGTTATTGGCAGACCAACAGCTAAAAATTACCTCACCTCAGGGGCATCGAGAATATATTTTAGCCCGTAATAACAGCGATAAAATCCCGCTTACGGCGACGACCACCAGTGATGTCAATACGCTTTATTGGTTTGTCAACAATAGCTATTTAGGCGCCTCAAGTCCGCTGCAACCGTTATTGTGGGAGCCTAAAACAAGCGGACAATATCAGCTTTCCGTCACCGATGAAAAGGGGCGGAGCGGTAGTATGATCGTGTTGATCAAGGTGAGAAATTAAATTTTCATCAGCAGGCGTTTAAATTGAGAATGGTCTGTAAAACTTTTCAAAAATCATCGGTTTTATTTCAGATTGTTATACGAAAATAATCTACCGATTCACCATAGCGCATGAAAATCAGCGATTTTTAGGGAAACAAGCGGTGAGATTTCGGCAATTTTTTGCAAAACCTTCGCCGATGTAGAATCAAAGTCCATACTTGCACCATCAAGGGATAACAGCCGGAGTAGTTCGAGCGATTTTTTGTGATTATCCAAAAATCATCGTCCAATAATCGCTTCCTTTTGCCAAGGCGTAGCCGATCACAAAAAATTGTGCGGTACCGATGATAATTCCCCATAGGCTTGCAAAAAAGACGGTATTAAACGGCAATCGCATAGAGCCTGCCAGCAGAGGCATAAATTTGGAGAGCGGACCGGTAATACGGGCGATAAAAATCGCCATTCCGCCACGTTTGAGCATTAAGCGGTAGGCTCGGCGGTAGTGCAAACGACGTTTGGCTTTGGGACGAATATATTTGGCGACGATCTGTTTGCCGTAGCGTTTGCCGACTAAATAGCTCAATACATCGCCTAATAATGCCGCTGCCCAAATTAGTGGCACAATCCACCACTGCGAAGATTGGGCGACAAGATAGCCGCCTGCGACAAAGAAAAATTCACCCAATACAAATAAACTCATGCCGATAAAGGCATCGGCAAATGCTCCTAAGCATAAAATTGCAGGTAGCCATGGAGAACTAAACCATGCCACCAACCAATCCGGAAGTCCGCTCATTTGGCTTTATCGTAGTGATCAAAAGGATAGTGGATTTCGTTATTGCGCAATTCGCCACGCCACATTCTCAATACATTGGCTTTTAAATAGGTATAACCCATTTTGAAAATACCGTCTTGATTTAAACGGCGAGTGTTGAACTCAAAAAAGACAGGCAGCATACGGAATTTCACTGTTTTTGACGCACGGTTCACATAGTCGCAATCTTCACATAGACTGATCTGTGTATCAAAGCCGCCTAACATTTGGTGAATAAATTTGGTTGAAAAAATACAAGCACCCGTACAAGTCGGGAAGGTATATTGTGTTGCCACCATACCCCAATCAAATAAACGCACGCCCACTCGGTTTAGTCGAGAAGGTTCGGTACAATTCATTCTGCCTGCCCCGATCAATAAACGCTTTTTAATCAACGCTTTCAAGGCATTGCCGAGAAAATCAGGGGTGATACGCACATCCGCATCAAAAAAGACAATACGCTCATATTTCGCATTTTCCGCCCCGGTGTTACGCCCAAGGCTGTGTCCGCGATCGGACATCACCACTGTGCGTAAATCCAATCTATCTTGATAAGATTGGGCAATCTCAACGGTGTTGTCATCACTATTACTATCAACCACCAATACTTCAAAATTCTTGTATTGTTGAGCGACAAGATCATCAAGAATATTGCCGATATTTTTTGCTTCGTTTAGCGTAATAATGACCACACTCAGCGGGCAGTTTTCTGAAAACAGCGTAGTTTGATCTGTCATTGGCTTTCCTCGGTTATTTAAGTTTGGAAATACGTATAATAATAGATAAATCTTAAAAAAACCTTAAGGTAAGTAAAATTTTGTCGATCTGTACCACTTATACTAGAGTAATACCTAGGCAGTTTTTGTGAAAATTTGCAAATTTCAGCGACAAATTAACCGCTTGTTTGGCATAAGTGAGGGCACTTGCGCCATCGAGGGTTTTATATTTTCAATGGTAGCCCCCTTTTGGGAACAATCTCTTTCATTACTAACGTAGAATTTAATCGTTGTATGTTAGGTAGCCTAGTCAGACATCTGTCGTAAAATAGCTGAAAGTCCTCGATTGAAGGGGTAACAATGTGCAAAATATAGTCAATATCACCAAATAACCGTTGAGCTTGGACAATTTCAGGTAAGTCTTGCAGGGCGTGTTCAAATTTTTCGACATCTTCCATTACCACATTTTTCAATGTAGCAAAAACAATCGCTGAAAAATTTAACCCGACTTGCTTAGGCTCGATGGCAATTTGATAACCCGTAATGATGCGGCTTTGCTCTAATTGTTTTACTCGTCGCTGGCAAGGGGAAAGACTAATCCCTACTTTATCAGCTAGTTCTGTAAGAGATATTCGCCCATTTTTTTGCATTTCAGCAAGAATCTTTCTATCTATCTTATCCATGTGATAAATTATTCTAAAAATAATCAATATATTAGCAAATTTTGAGAATTCTTTCTAGGGCGAAATTGCTACAATAATGGCGATTAAAAAAGAGGAAGTAAACATGCCTGAAACCATGTTATGGGGATTTTGGATGCTATCAATGTCGCTCACGTTAGTACCGGGAGCTGATTGGGCGTATGTGATGACCGCAGGAATGAAAAATAAAGTGTTCACAGCATTATTTGGAATGTTACTGGGATATTTATTTGTGATATTTGCCGTAATGGCAGGTGTAGGGGCATTGGTTATCGCTTTTCCGCTATTGTTACAACTTTTAACGGTTGTCGGTGCCGCTTATCTCTTATGGCTTGGGTTACAGGTGCTACGCTTTCCGCCTACGGTTGGCGAAAATAATAAAACACAAAATCAGGCAAATCGGTGGATTTTAAAAGGGATTGCGGTAAGCGGTTTAAATCCTAAAGTGTTACTGATGTTTTTAGCGCTTATCCCACAGTTTTTAACCGCACAATCGGATTTTTCAATGTCTGTTCAAACTTTATTTCTTGGTTTAATTCACATGGCAAATTGTGCATTGATTTATCCTTTGGTTGGACTGGGCGTTGGGATCAGTTTACGTTACCGACCTGGTTTAGCACGTTGGATTAGCCGATTTTCAGGCATTGCAATGATTATGATTGCCTTACTGCTTTTAGTTGAACAATTTTAGAGTGATGGCAAGAGAGGGCGTTGCACTAGATAGCGCCAACGTCCGTGCTAGTGCTTTATTCAATCCGAAATTTGCAAATTTTAGCGACAAACCGACCGCTTGTTTTGGCATAAGTGAGGAAACTTGCGCCATCAGGGATCCGTCTTTATTTATAAAGCGAACAGCTCGATCATATCCATTTGTTTATGTAACAAAAAGCTTTTTTGATGGCTTTGCGTAACCACATCTTTATCGGTCAAATGCCCGAGCAATAAGGGCGAATTGGGATTGTGCCATTTGTACATTTCACGCGCTTTATCAGAGCTTTGGTTGGCGTAACAGTATTTACAGCCTGTCGGGCAGCTGTCATACGCGCCAATATCACGCGTTTCAATGCAACCGCAATGCTGGCGAGAGCCGTTGTGTTTGAGATGTTTGAAATCCACGCTATTGGCTTGCCCCAGCACATCAAGCGTCATACAGCCTGAAGCGTGAATACCGTAAGCGGAAAAATCGCCGGCGGTGGCACAAGTTTGCAAATACAGGCCGTAGCGTTGTGCCGTTTCGCCAAAACCTTGGGTGAGCCTTTGTTTGTCGTCTTCGGTCAGCAAAATAATTTCGGGCATGTTGACGGTTAATTTTTTGTACATTTCCACAAAGCTGAAAATACAACGATCTACATACGGCGTAATGGCTTGTGCCATTTGCTCAAAGGCTTGCAAATGGTAGTCCACCGTGTATTTTGTCGTGAGTAACACAGGGTCATATCGCCACGCAATACGCTGTTTGCCCACTTGGACGGAAAGCTGTCGTAAGGTTTCTATGCTTTTGGCAATCATCGGCGCAGAAGGCTCAACATCTTTTTCATAAGCGGTAATGGTGTAGTGAAAATAGGTGTTGAAACGGCGGGTAATTTGGTGCAGATTTTTTAAAATCGGACGATAATTTTTTGAGCAAAATACCACGCAATCCACTTTGTCGGGCGTGAGTTCGTAGCGTGAAACTTTGTTGGGAAACATCGGGTTCCGTACTAAAACATAGCCTTCTTCAAACCGTTTGAGTAGCCAGTCTGAATAATAATGCACCGTATCGGTGCGACCGCCTGTGTTGATAATCATTTTTCCACCTTATCTCTCATTGATTTACCTATTTTACGCCAGTCAATCCGCCATATGATATAAACAAGCGGTCGAATTTTGGGATAATTTTGCAATCGCCCTTCCACCGTGATAATGAGTAAAAAATGCCGTTTGAACATTTACACTACATAGTAAGTAAAAACAGTTTATTTTTTCGGACTTTCGTTCCGGCTGATCACCGTTTCCGCAGGATAACGATAGCTTGGATAAGGTACTTGCGTTTGTTTACCCACCGCAATCAGTAACACATCTTCGTAATTATCCGAAATAGCAAAGGCTTCACGAACGGCATCGCGTGCATAGCCAATCATTGGGCTGGTGTTCCAGCCTTTTTCTTGTGCCACCAACATGAAACTCATTGCAAATAAGCCCACGTCTAACGCTAAAAACTTCTCGGTTTGCACGTCATTTTGTGCGTCGTAAAAACCTGTGGTTATTCCAATCATCTGATCTTTTAATTTCGCTGGTAAAAAGCCTTGCTCAACCATCGTATTATTGAGATTTTCAACGGCTGCTGGTTGATAGGCTTGGCGATCTGCCAAGACAATTAACACCGCTGACGCATCTAACACTTGTTGTTGATTAAATGCCAAAGGAAACAGTTTTTCTTTTTGGGCTTTTTCTGTCAAAGCAACCACTTTCCAAGGTTGTGAATTAAAACCACTTGGTGCACGGCTGGCAGCTTGAACCAGCTCGCTTAATTCCGCTTGGCTAATCGTGACATTCGGGTCTAAATGACGTGTGGCGTGGCGTTCGTTTAATAAAGTAATCATGCTCATTTTGGTTCCTTATAACTGGTTGTATTTGCTAAATCATTATTCAGTTTTGTTAAACATATAACGAGCCATTTTCCATTTGCTGTCCACTTTATCTAAAACGAAAAGCTCACGGTTTACTTCTGGCGCCTTGGCATTATTGGCTTTCATGGTGGCAGTGCCGTTTGACGTTGAGCGAACAATTGCTACGTTGTCATTCACCGTGATTTCTTTAATGTCAAACTGCAAATCCAAACCGACGGTGCTAAAGATATGCTGATAGGTTGCGGTAATCGCATCCTTGCCTTGAGCGGTTGGGGCGTTGGACGGCATTAACACGCCATCATTGCGGTAAAGAGCTACCACATTTTGCGGATTCGCTGATCTCAAAGCTGCCGCATAATTGTTGATCAATTGACGAATGGCGGTTTCATCTTGCTTTTCAGCGTTAATGGCAACAGGTGTAGTCGGTTGTGCTTGTGCAATAGGAGCAATAAAAATCATGGTTGCTAAAAGTGCGGTTAAAAGTTTGTTCATTTTTTAGCCCTTCTCTTGAAAATGGGTTAAATATAGTTATGTGATGTTATTCAAACAGTACAAAGCCACCTGTCCAGCCGATTTGTTCACGTACGGCAAGGGTGATTTGTAAGAAACCCAAGGATTCTAATTCTCTAGCTCGTTTGAGCGAGCCGGCATCTTTCACGATTAAATCACTGCCTTTAAGGGCATCTGCCACTTTGGTTTTCGCTTGTTCGCAATCGCCTGCTAATAATACCGTCGTGTCGGCTTTGTCTGCTACTTTACCTAAGCCGATATTAGCGGCGAAATTGGTGTTAAATGCTTTGATAATTGCCGATTTTGGTAGTTTTTGTGCAATAATTTCGGCGGCTGAACTGTCTGCTGGCACAAGCAAGCTATCCATTGTGCTGAAATCCACTGGATTAGTGATGTCAATCACGATTTTATCCGCCAGCTGTTTGCTGTATTTTGCGATAATCTCATCGATGGATGTATACGGCACAGCAAAAATCACGATGTCGCCTAGAGTTGCCTGTTCATCACGTCCCATGAATGAAACCTGATTACCTGCTTGGCTGAAACGTTCTGCCAATACTTTACCCATATTACCTTTACCAAAAATTGAAACGGTTACCATAATAAGCTCCTTATTAAGTTGTCGTTAAGTTGTACTGAAGTAGTTAAGATGGGTGCATTGTAATTAAAGTGGATTTACTTGATAATGTGGCAAATAATGAAAACTATTTTAAGTTAAACTTGAAAATGGAAAATGCAAAACGATTATTGATTTTTAATGAAGTCATCAAAAAAGGCAGTATGAGCAAAACGGCGCAAAGCTTGGGAATGACTGCCAGTGCAGTGAGCCAGCATTTGCAAAATTTGGAACGTGATTATGGTTTGAAATTGCTGAACCGTAACACTCGCCGTTTGGAACTCACGGAAGCGGGGCGGATTTTGTGGCAACAAACGGAAAAATTGGCAGACATTATGCGAGAAACGCAGGAAAAAATGACCGCACTGAAAGCCAAACCGAGTGGAACCGTGCGTTTGTCGTTGCCTACGGGCTTTGTGCGTTGTCGTGAAATTCGGGAATTAATGCGTATTATTGATCAGGATTTCCCCGAGATTAGGTTGGTGTTGCTTGCCGAAGATTCGCTGGCACAGCTGCAACAAGGCACGGCAGACATTGCGTTGCGTGTGGGCGAAATCAGCGATTCAATGGATAATGTGGTTTATCGTTTGGCGGATTGGACGATGTTTATTGCCGCATCGCCTGAGTATTTGGCAGAAAATCCCATTACCCAACCCACGGATTTGCTCACGGCACATTGGTTGAATCACAGCGATTTTGTGTTGTTCAATGCCTTTGAAACCTTGAATCTGCCCAAAATTTTGCCTGAAAAACGCACCGAATGCCCGAATATGTCGGCAATTGCGTATTATTTGGCAACGGAAGGAATGGGGCTGACCTTTATTTTGGAAGGTGAATTGCAGGTTTTTGAAAAAAATCACCGCTTACAAAGCGTGTTACCTCACGCCAAATTACCCCAAAAACGCATTTCCGCCGTGGTCGCCAACGCTGCCCAATCAGCCAAAAATGCCGCCGTGTTGAATGTGTTGAAAAGGGTGTTTAAACAGTAAGAAAATAAAAAAGACAAGCGGTTGGATTTTGGGGAAATTTTGCAAAAAATTCACAAGTTCCGACCGCACTTTCTCCAATTACCCCATCAACTTCGCCAAAAATGCTCTTAAACTCAAGCATTCAATACCTCATAGCGTGGCATTTTGTGGATCAGAAAAGCGTTGGCAAGGTATCCGAAGCTCAATGAGTCATCGGTGCAACAACTAAACATTTTTTTGATTTCCATGCCGTTATTGAGTGTAAAAGGGGTAAACAAAGGGTTGTATTTGGGGGGCATTTTGCTCTCCGAGTAAAATGAGATTGTATGAAATCAGACCGCTTGCACTTCTCAAGCGGTCGTTTTCGGGCTTAATTATGCAAAATCATTTTTAAGAACGACACGATAGCGTGCTTTGCCTTCTTGCACATGGCGAATTGCATCATTAATTTGCGACATTGGGAATTCTTGTACAACCGGAGTAATCTGTTTACGGGCAGCAAATTCCATCATCGTTCTTAAGTGAATCGGTGCACCGGTTGGAGAACCGGCAACTGATTTTGCACCTTCAATCAATGAAAACGCCGGAATTTCTAATGGTTTCAACACGGCGCCGACGATATGTAATTTCCCTTCCGGTTTCAGTAAAGATAAATAAGCATTCCAATCTAAAGGTACATTGACGGTTACCACGATTAAATCTAAGCTGCCTTTTGCTGAAGCAAAGCTTTCGGGTTTGGTTGAATCCAAAATATGATGTGCGCCTAAAGCACGGATTTCATCATATTTAGACGGGTTTGAGCTAAAAGCGCTAACTTCACAACCCCAAGCGTTGAAAAAGCGTAGAGCCATGTGTCCTAAGCCACCGACACCCACAACGCCCACTTTATGATGAGCTTGGATATTGTGTTGTAGTAACGGCTGAAATACCGTAATACCACCACATAGCAGCGGTCCAGCCTTGGCATAATCAACCCCTTGCGGCATTGGAATAACCCATTGCCATTGAGCGCGGACTTTATCGGCAAAGCCTCCCGTTTTTGCCACGGTCGGTACAGCACTTGCACAAACATGATGTTTACCGTCAATACAAGGATCGCAATGTTGGCAAGATTCAGCGGTCCAACCTACGCCAACCATTTGTCCGATATGTAACCCTTTGGCTTCACTCCCTAAACGGACGATTTCGCCAATAATTTCATGCCCTGCGACAAGCGGATATTGGCTCATTCCCCATTCATTGTTCATCATTGATAAATCAGAATGGCAAATGCCACAGTAATATACTTTAATTTCTACTTCGTCCGCTTTTAATGCGCCGGCATCGTAGTCATAACGCTCTACAGGCGAATTTGGAGCATGTACGGCATAGGCGCGGATGGTATTTTCGGTCATAGTGTTATCCTTCAGATTAAAAAATGGAAAATTTCCGAAGGTATTATAGCGTGATTGGCTCAATGAGTTGAGTAATCCGCGTTTTGTGCTTTGCTTAAATTGATTTTGACTTCATAATTCAACCAAATTATTTACCTAGGATAGTTATGTTAGATATT
Source organism: Glaesserella sp. (assembly GCF_041814905.1). Classification (NCBI taxonomy): domain Bacteria; kingdom Pseudomonadati; phylum Pseudomonadota; class Gammaproteobacteria; order Pasteurellales; family Pasteurellaceae; genus Glaesserella; species Glaesserella sp. The sequence continues at coordinate 20,970 of NZ_JBGXYA010000082.1, forward strand.
GTGTTATTTGAACCGGAAATTCCGCAAAATAGTGGAAACATCATTCGTCTTTGTGCCAATTGCGGCTTTCGTTTACATATGATCGAACCGTTCGGTTTTACTTGGGATGATAAAAAATTGCGTCGTTCGGGCTTGGATTACCGTGAATTTGTCGATATTCAGAAATACTGTAACTTTGCAGATTTTATTGAAAGAGCGCAGCCGAAACGGTTATTTGCGTTAACCACTAAAGGTGAACCGAATCACAGTGATGTGAGTTATCAGCCGGGCGATTTTTTGATGTTCGGTCCGGAAAGTCGTGGTATTCCGAAAGTAATTTTGGACGATTTACCCATGACGCAAAAAATTCGTATTCCGATGTGCAAAGACAGCCGTAGTATGAATTTATCAAACGCCGTTGCCGTGGTGGTTTATGAAGCTTGGCGGCAATTTGGTTATCAAAATGCCGTGCCGAGACAAAATATTTAGCTAAAAGCCCTTGGCTTTGTATAAACCAAGGGCTTCATTTTTAATGAATTGAAAATCGTACCGGTACGATTAACGATGACGGGAAACCTGCCGGCGGCGGTGAGTTCATGCGCGTGCTTTGAGCGGCTTTCACTGCGGCATTATCCAAATTGGTGTTACCCGATGATTTTGATACATTAACATTGGTGACTTGTCCTGATGAGGAAACCGAAAAACTCAATGTGACGGTACCGGTTTTACGCATCATTTTTTCGCGTTGCGGATAAGCGTTATAGGCTCGTTGCTGTAACATTTTCTGTAATTGTGCTTTGTAAGCATTCAGTTCGTTACCGCCTGCGCTATTGCCCGATGCCGTTGCATTACCGCTCGGCGAACCTTTCACTATGCCTGCTTGGGTTTTGGATCCTTGAGCCGCATTGGGAATGGCTTTTTCAACTACGCCTTGTTTTGCCTCAGGTCCTTTTTCTAATGCTTTTATGGCTTTGGGTTTTTCTTTAGGCGTTTTTTTCGGCTTTTCCTTGGGCTTTTCTTTCGGTTTTGCTTTCTCTTTCGGTGGATCTTTAGGTTTTTCCTTCGGTTTTTCTACGGCTACAGGTGGTTCTGGTTTGGGTTCAGGAATAGGCTTCGGCTCCGGTTCGACTGCCGGTTCCGGTTTGTGCTCTGGTTCCGGTTCTTTCATTGGCTCGGGGGATGCTGCCACTTCCGGTTGTTCCAAACGTGCTGCTAACATTTCAATTGAAATATTGGTCACTTCTTCCACTGCTTGGGTTTGCGGTGATGATTTGGCAACATACCAAATACTGGCAAAAACCGTTGCATGAAACAAAATAGAGCAGAGCAGACCAATGAGTGAATGGCGTTTTTTCATCATGACATCCTACTCTTTGGCGCTCTCTTTTTTGGTGACAATCGCCACGTTTTTAATTTCGTTTGCTGCTAAAAGATCGGTCAATTCAACGAATTTTTCAAAGGTTACCGCGGCATCGACTTTTAGGGTAACTTTTTGTGTTTTATCCCAAGTCGCAATTTCTGTATTCAACTGCTCACGATCAATCGGTTTGTCGTTATAGAAGAATTCGTTTTTTTCGGTGATGGTTAACAATTTGGCTAATTCATCCGCTTTCATCGTTTGGGTCGTGGTGGCTTTGGGTACATTGACCTGAATTTTACCTTGTGAAATAAAAGATGCGGTAACCAAGACAATGGCCAACAATACCAACATAATATCGATGAAGGGAATGATGTTAATCTCATCAAATTTTTTCATTACGGTACCTCTTCAAATTTGCAAATTTTTCGTCAAAACCGACCGCTTACACATTAGTTTTGCGCGCTGCAATTGCCTGCCATTTCAATTTGTTATGTTCTACTTTTCGACCGAAACCGTTGTAAAACACCATCGCCGGAATCGCGACTAAAATACCGACTGCCGTTGCTTTTAATGCTAATGATAAATGTACCATAATCGAGGCGGCATCAATGTCGCCACCGGTATTTCCGAGTTCATAAAAGGTTAACAAAATCCCGACGACCGTACCTAATAATCCGATATAAGGCGCATTAGAGCCAATGGTGGAAATGGTAGTGAGATTGTGGGTTAAATCAATTTCCAGTTCTTCTAAGGTTTGATAATGCTGTACATCCACTTTTTTATAAAACAAAACGCGTTCGATGACCTTGGCAAACAAGATAATGCTCATTAACGCGAGTAGTCCGAGAATAATGTAGTCAATATAGCTTTGTAAAAAATGAAAAAGTTGATCCATTGGCGCTATCCTTAAAAATACAAAAAGAAGAAAAAAGCGTGCTAGTTGCACGCATTTGAGAATTGTTCTTATTATATGAAATTTGGTTAAAATTTCAAACTAAATCCGACAGTAATCGATTTACAATTTACGATTTAATGCTATATTCGCGCCTTTTAAGGCAATAAAACACAGAATAAATATGGAAGAAACATTTATTGAAATTACTCCGCAACAAGCATGGGAGATACTCCAAAGTGAGGATGATGCCGTATTGGTGGATATTCGCGACGCTATTCGTTTTAGTTACAGCCATCCGAAAGATGCGTTTCATCTGACAAATCAAAGTTATGGGCGGTTTCTGGACGAATACGACTTTGAGCAACCGATTATCGTTAGTTGTTATCATGGTGTCAGTAGCCGTAACACAGCTCAGTTTCTGGTAGAACAGGGCTTTGAGCGGGTATATAGCATTAAAGGCGGCTTTGAAGGCTGGGTAAGAGCAGAATTACCGATCGAGGCAGCATATTAATATTTACATTTACAAGCGGTGAGATTTTCGCAAAATTTTGCAAAAAAGTGACCGCTTGTTGACATTAAGGGGAAAATTATGTGGAAAGAAATTTTACTTAACTACGGTATTTTTTTATTAGAATTATTAACTATTTTCGGCATTATTGCCATGGTCGTCATGCTGATTTTAGACAGCCGTAAACAGCCGGAAAACGGCACGATTTCAATGACCAATTTAACCGAAAAATATCAAGATCAACAAAAAAGTTTGGAGAGCTTCTTTTTAAGTGAAGCGGAGCAGAAACATCAAGAAAAATTGGAAAAGAAAGCGGAAAAAGAGAAAGTGAAAGCTGAGAAAAAGCGCTTAAAAGAGGGGAGTGAAAAACCGCAGGAAGAAGAAAAGGCGCGCTTATTTGTGATTGATTTTCATGGTGATATTCAAGCCAATGCGGTTGGAGCTTTACGCAAAGAAATCGATGCGATTTTGACCTTGGCAAATCCACAAAAAGATGAAGTATTAATTAAATTAGAAAGCCCGGGTGGTGTCGTTCATGGATATGGATTGGCTGCATCACAACTACAGCGTTTAAGAAACGGCAATATTTCGCTGACAGCTGCCGTGGATAAAGTGGCGGCAAGCGGTGGTTATATGATGGCTTGTGTCGCCAATAAAATTATTGCGGCGCCTTTTGCCGTAATCGGTTCAGTTGGGGTCGTGGCACAGGTGCCGAATATTCACCGTTTGCTGAAAAAGCATGATATTGATGTGGATGTGATGACTGCGGGTGAATATAAACGTACCGTTACTTTTGTCGGCGAGAATACCGAAAAAGGCAAGCAGAAGTTCCAACAAGAATTGGAAGAAACTCATTTATTGTTCAAACAGTTTGTCGCAGAACATCGACCACAGTTAGTGATCGACAAAGTAGCAACCGGCGAACATTGGTTTGCCAAACAAGCGTTAGAATTGAATTTGGTTGATGAAATTTCGACCAGTGATGATTTGATTTTGCAAGCCACTAAAGAAAAAGACGTGATTGAAATAAAATATCATCAGAAGAAAAAATTGACTCAACGTGTCGGCGAACAAGTTGAATCCAGTGTGGAAAACCTCGTAGGTAAGTTTCTGAATAAAAATCGTTCTTATATGTGATAAGAATTATCCGATAATTTGATTAATTTAAAAATTTGTGAAGATTGTCGAATAAATAGTCTTCCAAAAGACGTAAAAAATGCGTATTATACCCGTCCCTAAGTCAGTGGTTTGATAAAAACTGCGGACAGTGAGATGTTAGAAAAGTACGGTTTTAAGCCGTACTTTTTATTTGGAAGTCACTCTTGTTAAATTTGTTTTAAAATTAACCACTTGGATAGAGATCGATGCGTATAGGTCAATATGAAATTCAAAACCGTATTCTCCTTGCGCCGATGGCCGGGATTACCGACCAACCTTTTCGTCGATTATGTACAAGGTTTGGAGCGGGTTTAACATTTTCAGAGATGATGTCCACAAATCCTGAAGTGTGGCATACCGAAAAATCAAGATTGCGTTTAGCTCATCATGAGGAAATCGGTATTAATGCTGTACAAATTGCGGGATCGGATCCCTCTGAAATGGCAAGTGCGGCAAGAGTTAATGTCGAGTATGGCGCAGACATTATTGATATCAATATGGGATGCCCAGCAAAGAAGGTGAATAAAAAAATGGCAGGATCTGCCCTTTTACGTGAGCCTGATTTGGTTGCTCGAATATTAGAGGCTGTCGTTCAAGCCGTGGATGTGCCTGTAACATTAAAAATTAGAACAGGTTGGGATCCTGAAAACCGAAATTGCTCGGATATTGCCAAAATCGCCGAACAGGCAGGCATTTCTGCACTGACAATTCATGGTCGCACCAGAAGTTGTTTATTTGAAGGTGACGCAGAATATGACAGTATTAAGGCAGTAAAACAAGCGGTTTCGATTCCAATTATTGCTAATGGTGATATTACCTCTGCTGAAAAAGCAAAACAGGTTCTCGAATACACACAGGCCGACGCTGTGATGATAGGTCGAGGCTGTTTAGGGCGCCCTTGGTTGTTTTCGGAAATCGAAAACTTTTTGGAGAAAGGAATTCTCATATCGACTTCATCGTTAGATGAAAAATGCCATACAATGTTTGAGCATATTCAGGAAGTCCACCGTTTTTACGGAGAAGAAAAAGGATACCGAATTGCTCGGAAACATGTTGGTTGGTATATCGAGCAACTTAAACCAAATTCAAATTTTAGACGTACTTTTAATGCGCTTGATTCTACTTCGGAACAGCTTAATGCATTAGAAGATTTTGTGAAATCGATTCATCAAGAATCTTAATAAGCCGGATTTAAAAGACATGTTAGAACAACAATCAACACAAAACCCATTGACCGTAGCAATGCTTAACGCACAAGCACAACAAGTGAATAAACCACTTCGTGACAATGTAAAACAAGCATTGAGAAACTATCTTTCTCAATTAAACGGTGAAGATCCAACAGAATTATATGAGTTGGTGTTATCAGAAATTGAGCATCCGATGCTGGATATGGTAATGCAATATACGCGTGGCAACCAAACGCGTGCTGCCACGATGTTAGGTATTAACCGTGGTACATTACGTAAAAAATTAAAAAAATACGGTATGGGCTAATTAATATTCTTTAAGCCATAACGTAAAACAATATAAAAAAACCTCATCAACTCGGTTGATGAGGTTTTTTATTAAGCAATTAGCGTGTCAGTGAAACAATATTCCGAATCTTTCTAATTCTTCCCAAATTTCATCACTGAATTCCTGTTTTGCCTTTTTTTCTAATTGTGCCAAAGCTTGAATCAATGTATATAATTTATGGTAGGTCAGACGTTGCACTGCATTTTGGTAAAGCACACGGCGATGTTGCCAGATCTTCAAACGGTCAAATTCGGCACGTAAATTACCAATAAATAGCGGTTGATTCAGATTCGACATTGGTTGAGGTAAACGAGTCACTTCAAGCAATACAGTGAGTTCTTTCTGAATAATTCGTAGCAACACAACCGGCTGAATTTCTTCATTTTGCAAATGTTTCAGAATCCGCGATGCTCTGTTCATTTTGCCTTCCAGTAAAGCGTCAATCCACTGAAAAGGAGAGAATTGAGCTGATTGCTCAACCACTTCTTTAGCACGGTTAACACCGATTTTATCATCGGAAAAACGCAGTTGTAACATTTGTAATGCTTGTTTTAACGCTAATAAATTTCCTTCGTAGCTATAGCAAAGTAGCTGAATTGCTTCTTGATCGATATTGAGTTTCATCAATTTTGCACGATGTTGAAGCCAAATCGGCATCTTGCTGATATCGGGTGTTTGGCAATTGACTAATATGACTTGCGATTCAATTCGCTTAAACCATGCCTGTTTTTCCATCGGCTTAGTCAGTTTGGGAGAATGTAAAATAAACAGCAAATCTTCGACAGATAAGCTGAGCAATTCCGTAAGCTGTTTCTGCTGGAATACGGTTAGATTTTCCGGGAGATTGAGAATAAAAATTTGGCGGTTGAAAAATAATCCGTTTGATTGAGCTTGTTCAAACAGATCTTCCCATTTTGTATCATTAGCAATAGTAATTTCTAACTTTTCATCAAATTCGCGTTCACGAGCGGATAAGCAGATAGCATCTTTTGCCTCACCAACCAATAACAGATCCTGCCCTGTTAGCAAATAAAAAGGCTGTAATCCTTTTTCAAGGGCAGGGTTCAATCCTTCCGGGAAAATACGTTGCATAGTGAATTATTGTGCTTTAGTCGAAGAAAGTTCAGTATGTAAACCCGCGACTTTAATGAGTAGCTGATGGGAAGCTTGTTCATACATTTGTCGCATAATACTTTCTTGTTCTTCTGATTTTGCCAGAGCAGCACGAGAATCATCAAAGAAAGTTCGATAAACAGAAACTTCTAATGGATAAGCACCTTTGTTTGGTACTGTCACTGTCGCTTTTACGGTTAAACTCAATATTTTTTCTGCTTCACGCGCTTGTTTAAATACTGAGGCTACTTTTGAAGAGCTTTCCGTTGAATTTAAGCGTAGATTTGCCACATCAGCCGACTTAGGCACAATAGTAATATCGCTTAGCAGCATCTGCTGACGCAGAATACGAGACATATCACTATATTGGTCTGCACTTTCAAAACTCAGCGTACGTAATTCTTCAGGAAATAGCTCCTTATTTTTAAAATGCCAACCGCAAGCGGTCAGAAACAGCACAAAAACGAGAGAGAGTTTTTTAAACATAATTTCTCCTTATGCTTTATAGCTAGCGCGAGCATCTCGCTCGTGCTTTCCATATCTTATTTGGCGCGAGCGAGACGCTCGCACCAACATTAAATAACGCGTTAGCCTTTCACTGCAAAGCTTAACATCTTAAACGGTACATAGATCTCTTTCACGATTTCTACGCCTTCAAGATATTTCGCCACATTTTCATCAGCTTTCGCAATGGCTTTGACTTCATCTTCTGTCGCAGTTGCTGATACGGTAATTTTGCCACGCACTTTACCGTTTACTTGCACCACAACGAGTTTTTCATCTTCTATCATTGCTTTTTTATCTGCCACAACCCAAGGTGCAAAGTCGATTGAACCTTCATTGCCTAAGGCTTGCCATAATTCAAAGCAGATGTGCGGAGTGATTGGGTAGAGCATACGGATCACCGCATTTAATGCTTCTTCCATTACCGCTTTGTCTTGATCATTAACAAGCGGTGCTTTGGTGAGCTTATTCATCAATTCCATAATTGCCGCAATTGCGGTATTGAATGTTTGACGTCGACCAATGTCATCACTCACTTTCGCAATGGTTTTGTGTACATCACGACGTAAATCTTTTTGCTCTTTGTTTAATGCCGCAGGATCTAATGTAACTGTGGCCGGTGATTGTGCATATTCATAGGCTAAATTCCAAAGACGACCTAAGAAACGTTTTGCCCCTTCTACGCCAGACTCTTGCCATTCTAATGTCATTTCAGCAGGGGAAGCGAACATCATAAATAGACGCACGGTATCCGCACCATATTTTTCTACCATCTCTTGTGGGTCAATACCGTTGTTTTTCGATTTTGACATTTTGGTCATACCGCTGTGTACCAACGCACGCCCTTCTTTGTCAAAGGCTTTCAAAATACGCCCTTTTTCATCACGTTCAACGGTCACTTCGGTTGGCGACACCCAAATACGTTCATTGGTCGGGCTGGTGTAGTAATAAGCGTCCGCTAACACCATACCTTGACAGAGTAATTTTTCTGTCGGTTCATCGCTAGTAACAAAGCCTGCGTCACGCAGTAATTTGTGGAAGAAGCGGAAGTAAAGTAGGTGCATTGTCGCGTGTTCGATACCGCCGATATACTGATCCACCGGTAGCCAGTAGTTTGCTTCTTCTTTGTCTAACATACCTTGTTGATATTGTGGCGAGGTGTAACGTGCGTAATACCAAGAAGATTCCATAAAGGTATCGAAAGTATCTGTTTCTCTTAATGCCGGCTGACCGTTATAAGTGGTTTTCGCCCATTCTGGATCTGCTTTGATTGGGCTTTTCACGCCGTCCATCACCACATCTTCAGGTAACACCACAGGAAGATCTTGCATTGGCACAGTGACGGTTTCGCCATTTTCAAGGGTCAGCATCGGAATTGGCGCACCCCAGTAACGTTGGCGAGAAACGCCCCAGTCACGCAAACGGTAATTGACTTGACGTTTACCGATCCCCATTCCTTCTAATTTGTCGGCAATGCCTTTGAAAGCGGCATCAAAATCTAAACCGTCAAATTCCGCAGAGTGAATCAATGTACCGTGTTCAGTCATTGCCGCTTTGCTGAAATCCCATTCAGAACCATCAAGCGGTGCGATCACCTGTTTAATTTGCAAATTGTATTTTTGAGCAAATTCAAAATCACGCTCATCGTGAGCAGGTACTGCCATGACCGCCCCAGTGCCGTAGTGCATCAACACAAAGTTTGCGACCCAAACCGGTAGCTCTTCACCGGTGAACGGGTGAACAGCAAATAACCCTGTTGCCATGCCTTTTTTCTCCATGGTGGCAATATCCGCTTCCGCCACTTTGGTATTTTTCGCTTCTTGAATGAAGGAGGCTAATGCAGGATTGCTTTCTGCCGCAAGGGTTGCTAATGGGTGAGCCGCCGCCACTGCCACATAGCTCACGCCGTAGAAAGTATCAGGACGAGTGGTATAAACAGGCAAGGTTTGATCAGTGCCTTTCACTTTAAAGGTGATTTCAACCCCTTCAGAACGACCGATCCAGTTGCGTTGCATGGTTTTGACTTGATCCGGCCATTGCGGAAGGTTGTCCAAGCTGGTTAATAATTGTTCGGCATAATCGGTGATTTTAATAAACCACTGCGGAATTTCTTTTTGTTCCACCGGGGTATCACAACGCCAGCAACAGCCTTCGTGAACTTGCTCGTTCGCTAATACCGTTTCATCATTCGGACACCAGTTTACCGTTGAGGTTTTCTTATATACCAAGCCTTTTTTATATAATTCGGTGAAGAACCACTGCTCCCATTTATAATATTCGGGACGGCAAGTGGTCACTTCACGATCCCAGTCGAAACCAAAGCCCAATAACTTGAGCTGACCTTTCATATATTCAATATTTTCATACGTCCATTTTGCCGGTGCGGTTTTATTTTTTACCGCCGCCCCTTCCGCCGGCAAACCGAATGCGTCCCAACCCATCGGTTGTAACACATTTTTGCCGTTCATACGTTGATAGCGGGAAACCACATCGCCGATCGTATAGTTACGCACGTGTCCCATATGCAGACGACCTGACGGGTACGGGAACATCGATAAACAGTAATATTTTGGTTTGCTTTCGTCTTTAATTGCTTTGAATACTTTGTTTTCTGCCCAGTATTGTTGAACTTTCGGTTCAATCTCACTTGGGTTATATTGTTGTTGCATAGTTATTGACCTTAAATTTAAGCGAAAAAATTGTTGCCTAGAATAGCAAAATTTTGCCTGTTGTTGAACGACAAGCGGTCGGTTTCGGCGGATTTTTTGCAAATATACGATAAATACCGCTTTGGTGTACCAGGATAATTTACACTTAACAACATCAGCGTTTTTTTACGCTTAAAATATTTAAGATAACTATCCCCCTTGACTTCTTTGAAAAACTTCTTAGAATTCGCACGTTTTATTTCTCACTCAACTGCAAAGGAGGTCACCATGTTATTGACAATTTCATTCCTTGCAGGCAGTTCCAAAGCATAACTTTTCTTGAAGTCCACTTTGGCGAAAGCCTGCCAATCCTCTCAATAGAAACCTTTTTATTGAGGTTTTTCTATTGCCGAAAAATTTCACATTGGTAAACAAAAATGGACAATTCAATTCAGCAACTTGCTGAAAATATTTTATTAATTGCCTCTCAAAAAACATGGATTGAGGGAAACGCAGTTCAACAATTACAAACCACCGCAAAATTAGACGGAATGAAACAAGTCGTCGGCTTACCTGATTTGCACGCAGGACGAGGCTATCCGATTGGTGCGGCATTTTTTTCCGTTGGTACACTTTATCCAGCATTGATTGGTGGTGATATCGGCTGTGGTATGGCATTGTGGCAAACCACAATTAAACAATCGGGATTGCATCTCGACAAATTGGAGAAACGCATCGGTAATATCGACAAGCGGTTAGAAACGGAAAATATTTTGCAAATTTTTCCTGAAATCCGACCGCTTGCAGACGGTACTTTTGCTTGCGGCACTATCGGTGCGGGTAATCATTTTGCCGAATTATTATCTTTAGATACCGTTTATTGCCGTGAAACAGCAGCAGAAATCGGGCTAAACAAAAAGTGCTTACAGTTATTGATTCACAGCGGTTCTCGTGGAATTGGCGGGGAAATTTTACGCCGTCATATAGAGCTGTTCGGGCATCGGGGGTTATCGGATAATTCGCCGAATTTAGCGGATTATTTAATACAACATCAGTTTGCACTTGCTTATGCGGAGCAAAATCGACAGCTAATTGCGCGGCAGATTTTGGCAAATCTTGCCGCTCAAGGCGAATGTTTACTGGATATTCCGCATAACTTTGTGGAGCAAGCGGAATTTGGCGGTCAACAAGGTTGGCTTCATCGCAAGGGTTCTGCACCCTCAGATCAAGGTTTGGTCATTATTCCGGGTTCTCGAGGTAGCTACAGTTATTTGGTGAGACCGACAGAAACGGATGTTGCATTACGCTCTTTGGCGCATGGTGCCGGTAGAAAGTGGAACCGCAATGAATGTAAAGGGCGTTTATCGCATTACATTCAGCAGGAACAACTAGTTCGGACAGAGTTTGGTAGCCGTGTGATTTGCCGCAATAAAGATTTGTTGTACGAAGAAGCGCCACAAGCCTATAAAAGCATAGAAACCATTATTGATACTTTACTGCAAGCAGGACTGATCACGCTGATTGCTCGCTTTAAACCACGACTTACTTATAAAGTGAATCAGGAGGAATCACAATGATTTTATTGCAATTCTCTTCGGCTCAAGGCCCTGCCGAGTGTTGTTTCGCTGTTGCGAAAGCGGTCACCGCACTTGAAAAAGAGGCGGCTGCCACAGGCATTAAATTAGCAATGTTGCACAGTGAAGCGGGTAATCAGCCCAATACATTGCGATCTGCAATGATATCCTTGCAAGGTGATAATGCGACAACGCTGGCAAAACAGTGGTGTGGCACGATTCTATGGATTTGTGAAAGTCCTTATCGACGTCACTATCCGCGTAAAAACTGGTATATTGGCTGTGAACTTTTAGCCGAACAAACGCATATTGCGGACTCAGAAATTCGGTTTGAGACAATGAGAGCCAGTGGTGCCGGTGGTCAACATGTCAATAAAACCGATTCGGCAATTCGAGCAACACATATTGCAACAGGAATTTCCGTTAAAGTACAGAGTGAACGCAGCCAACACGCCAATAAGCGACTTGCCGTATTGCTCTTACAAGCAAAATTAGCAGAAATGCAACGTGCTTTGGATGCCGAACAGAAAGCACAACGCCGCCATTTACATTATGAAGTTGAGCGAGGCAATCCGATAAAAACCTTTAAAGGCGTCCACTTTAAAGCGATTTAACCGACAGGCGGTTTGTGATTACACAGGATAGGAATATTTTGTAAAACATACCGCCTGATTGATTTTTTATGGTAAAATTAGCCCGCTTTTTCGTCCGCCCGTTTGTGAGGGCGAGTAAAGCAACTTGCAAAAAATTTTGAAAAACTGACCGCTTGCAAGCGGTCTTTTGTTTTGAAAAATTTACGAATTTTATTTAAACCAACAAGTAACCTTTCGTATGGGTTACCACTGTATAAGGATTAACAATGCCAATTATTACTTTACCTGATGGCTCACAACGCCAATTCGACAACCCAGTTTCTGTGATGGAAGTTGCTCAAAGTATCGGTGCAGGCCTTGCGAAAGCAACGATTGCAGGGCGTGTAAACGGTGAACGCCGTGATGCTTCTGACATTATCAGCGAAGATGCAACCCTTGAAATTATTACCGCAAAAGATGAAGACGGTCTAGAGATCATCCGTCACTCTACGGCACACTTACTGGGTCACGCAATCAAACAGCTTTTCCCTAACGTGAAAATGGCGATCGGTCCGACAATCGACAACGGTTTCTATTATGACATTGATTTAGACCGCTCTTTAACGCAGGAAGATCTTGATGCACTTGAAGCGCGTATGTTGGAACTGGCGAAAACCAATTACGATGTGGTGAAAAAACGTGTGAGCTGGCAGGAAGCGAGAGATACGTTTGAAAGCCGTGGCGAGCCGTACAAAATGGCGATTTTGGACGAAAATATCAGTAAAGATGATCGTCCAGCACTTTATCATCACGAAGAATATATTGATATGTGTCGTGGTCCACACGTGCCGAATATGCGTTTCTGCCATCACTTCAAATTACAAAAAGTGGCAGGGGCATACTGGCGTGGCGACAGCAAAAATAAAATGTTGCAACGTATTTACGGTACGGCGTGGGCGGATAAAAAACAACTTGCCGACTATTTACACCGTTTAGAAGAAGCGGCAAAACGTGACCACCGTAAAATCGGTAAAGCGTTAGATTTATACCATATGCAAGAAGAAGCGCCGGGTATGGTGTTCTGGCACAATGACGGCTGGACGATTTTCCGTGAGCTTGAAACTTTCGTGCGTACTAAGTTAAAACAGTACGATTATCAAGAAGTGAAAGGTCCGTTTATGATGGATCGTGTGTTATGGGAAAAAACAGGTCACTGGCAAAACTATGGTGATTTAATGTTCACTACCCAATCGGAAAACCGTGAATATGCGATCAAACCGATGAACTGCCCTGGTCACATTCAGATCTTCAATCAAGGCTTAAAATCATACCGTGATTTACCGTTGCGTATGGCGGAATTTGGTTCTTGCCACCGTAACGAGCCGTCTGGTTCATTGCACGGTTTAATGCGTGTGCGTGGTTTTACCCAAGATGACGCCCATATTTTCTGTATGCCAGAGCAAGTAGAAAGCGAAGTAACATCCTGCATTAAAATGGTGTATGACATTTACAGCACTTTCGGCTTTACGAACATTCAAGTGAAACTTTCAACCCGTCCAGCAAACAGCATTGGTACAGATGAAATGTGGAACAAAGCCGAAGCAGACTTAGCGGCAGCATTAACGGCTAACGGCTTAGCCTTTGAAATTCAAGAAGGCGAAGGTGCATTCTACGGTCCGAAAATTGAGTTTGCCTTGCGTGACTGTTTAGATCGTGAATGGCAATGCGGTACGATCCAGTTGGACTTCTTCTTACCGGAGCGTTTAAGTGCCTCTTATGTGGCAGAAGATAACGACCGTAAAACGCCTGTAATGATCCACCGTGCAATTTTAGGCTCAATCGAGCGTTTCATCGGCATTATCACCGAAGAATACGCAGGCTTCTTCCCCGCGTGGTTAGCCCCAACCCAAGCGGTTGTGATGAACATCACTGACAGCCAAGCGGAATATGTTCAACAAGTGGTAAAACAACTTTCTGATGCAGGCTTGCGTGTGAAAGCGGATTTACGCAATGAAAAAGTGGGCTTTAAAGTGCGTGAACACACCCTACGTCGTGTGCCTTATATGCTTGTTTGCGGTGATAAAGAAATCGCTGAAGGCAGAGTGTCTGTGCGTACCCGTAAAGGTGCGGATTTAGGCACATACAAAGTGGAAGAGTTTGTCGAAATGCTCAAAAAACAAGTACGTGGACGTGAGTTGAAGTTACTTGGGGAAGCGTAGTTTTCCTTTCAAACAATAAAAACCCGATAGGCGAGAGCTTATCGGGTTTTGTTTTTTATCCTAATACGTTATGAATTTTCGCTTCAATACCTTTGGCATCTAAACCTAAATCGGTATAGGCTTCGGATTGGGTAGCTTGAGGAACGAAGAAATCAGGAATTCCGAGCATGACAAGCGGTCTGATTTTGCCGATATTTTGCAAATACTCATTCACAAAGCTCCCGGCTCCGCCTTGAATTGCATTTTCTTCAAGCGTTACGAGTAAATCGTGGTTGTCGGCCAATTCGCTAATTAATTTTTCATCAAGAGGTTTGGCAAAACGCATATCAACAAGGGTGTATTGATTCTTTTCGGCAACAATTTTCGCTTCATTTAAAAGTGCGCCAAAATTCAGAATCGCGACTTTTTTGCCTTGTTTCAGAACTTTACCTTTACCAATTTCTAATGCTTGCATCGGTTCAAGTTCAACACCTTGTGCGTTACCGCGCGGATAACGCACTGCAACCGGACTATTCATGGTGTAAGCCGTATAAAGCATTTGACGCATTTCATTTTCGTCGCTCGGGCACATGATGGTCATATTCGGGATACAACGCATAAAGCTCAAGTCAAACGCACCTTGGTGGGTTTGTCCGTCGGCACCGACAATGCCGGCGCGGTCAATGGCAAAAATCACTGGAAGGTTTTGAATAGCAACGTCGTGAATCAGTTGGTCGTAAGCGCGTTGTAAAAAACTGGAATAAATAGCTACCACGGGTTTATAGCCGGCAATCGCTAAGCCGGCTCCGAAAGTGACTGCGTGTTGTTCAGCAATGGCTACGTCAAAATATTGTTGAGGAAAACGTTTGGAAAATTCGACCATCCCGGAACCTTCGCGCATTGCAGGGGTGATACCGATAATTTTGGGGTCACGCTCTGCCATTTCACACAACCAGTTGCCAAAAATATTGGAATAGGTTGGTGCCGATTTGCTTTGTGGTAATTTACCGCTAGTATGGTCAAATTTCGGTACACCGTGGAAACCGATTGGATCTTCTTCTGCAGGTATATAGCCTTTACCTTTCTTGGTTTTGATATGCAGAAATAACGGCCCGGTCATATGACGCATATTGCTGAGCGTTGCAATTAATTCGTCAATATCATGTCCGTCAATCGGTCCGATATAGTTGAATCCGAGGGTTTCAAACATGGTACCGACCGGTGATACAAAGCCTTTTACGTGTTCTTCGGTTTTTCGCACGAATTCTTTAATCGGTGGAAGTCCGGAAAGCAGTTTTTTGCCGCCTTCGCGAAGCGTGCCGTAAAAAGAACCGGTAAATAGGCGGGCTAAGTGATTATTTAGCGCCCCGACATTTTCTGAAATTGACATTTCGTTGTCATTGAGGATCACCAACATATCGGTATGAATCGAGCCTGCGTGATTGATCGCCTCAAATGCCATACCGGCGGTAATGGCACCGTCACCAATCACACATACGGTTTTGCGCCCCGCATTTTCTTTTGCCGCAGCCACGGCGATACCTAATCCAGCACTGATGGATGTAGAAGAGTGACCGACACTTAGCACATCAAATGGGCTTTCTTCACGCCAAGGGAACGGATGTAAGCCGCCTTTTTGGCGGATGGTATGCATTTGGTCACGGCGGCCGGTAAGAATTTTATGCGGATAGGCTTGATGCCCAACGTCCCAAATCACTTGGTCAAAAGGTGTTTGATAAACATAATGCAACGCGACGGTGAGTTCCACTGCGCCTAGTCCGGAGGCTAAATGTCCGCTCGATTGGCTTACGCAGTCAAGCAAATAAGCGCGTAGTTCATCGCATAATGCTCGGAGTTGATCTTTCGGCAACAAACGCAAATCTTCAGGAGAGTTGATTTGGCTTAAAAGAGGATAGGTTTTTTGCATAACGTTTATCTTATTATTCACGGGCAATGCCCTACAAAGTGACAAAAAGTCGAAATATTTTTGCAAAAAAAGCGCACAAACCGACCGCTTGTTTCTGCTTTTAATGGTTTAAATTAGCTCTTTAGTGCTTCGGTTAATGCAGGTTGAATGGTATTTAAAATTTCTTTAACTACACGGGCATTACCGGCAACGACGTTACCTGACGATAAGTAATCAGTTCCGCCAACGAAGCTAGTGACTAACGCACCGGCTTCACGAGCAATTAAATCACCGGCTGCACAGTCCCAAGGCTTAAGTCCGATTTCAAAATAACCGTCTACTCGTCCTGCGGCAACATAAGCTAAGTCAAGCGCAGCTGATCCGCTACGGCGAAAATCCGCAACTCCGTTATTCATTAACCCTTCAAGCATATTTAAATGTGCCGGACGATGTTGTGCGGCTTTGAACGGGAACCCTGTTGCCAATATAGCAGCGTTTAAATCGCGACGTTCGTTATCAATACGTAAACGGAATTCGTTTAATTTAGCACCTTCGCCGCGAACACCGGTAAATAGTTCGTTACGAATCGGATCATAAACGACGCCGACTTCAGTACGTCCGTTTACACGAATCGCAATAGAGACTGCAAAATGCGGGAAACGTTTAACAAAGTTGGTTGTACCGTCCAATGGATCAATCACCCATTGAACATCGGTATTTTCGCCGGCTAATACGCCCGATTCTTCACCTACAATAGAGTGATCAGGGTAAGATTTACGTACGACTTCAATAATTGCCGCTTCCGCCGCTTTGTCGATTTCAGTGACATAATCATTTGAGCTTTTATTGGTCACTTGCGTGTCTTGAGGCGCTTGCTCATAGCCTTTGGCAATAATATTGCCCGCTTTTCGTGCCGCACGAATAGCGATGTTTAACATTGGATTCATATTTCCACCGGATTTTAAAGAACATAAAAGGATAAAGATTATAGAGAAAGTTCCTAAATAAAGGAATAGGGCTGATAAAAAAGCCTATCTCGCCGATCGTCTCTCTGCTATACTTTCATTCGTTTTCCTTCCTAATGATTTAATCTAAAGAATTCCTATGACTAGCAAATTTAATCAAAATAAACCGCACTTTAAAACTGTCGAAGAGCGTCGTGAGCCGAAATTTAAATCTGATTCCCGTGATAATAAATTTAAAGCGAGAGAACGCGACGAAAAGCGCAGTGATAAACGTAATGACCGTTTTAGCCGTAATGAATACTCATCCTTTGAAAAACGCGATGAAAAACCAAATTATGCGATTTATCCGAGTGAAGGCAAAAAAGCCGGTAGAGAAGGTTCGGTACAGATTAGTGTAAAAGGCAGCAATCGTTCGGCAGAAAAGAAAACGGGTCCGCTTTCGCCTCGCGCACCGGAAAAAATCCGTAATAACCGTGCGACAGAAATGAAAATTTATGGTGAAAATGCCTGCCATACTTTATTCCGACAACGTCCCGAAGCGATTGTCCGTCTGTGGGCAACCGTTGAAGGAGCAAAAAAAGCCGGAGAATTGCTCAGTTATTTAGCAGATAATAAAAAAGCCTATCATGTGGTAGACAGTGAAGAGATGGAACGTGTTACCGGTACCGAGCATCATGGTGGGATCTGTTTGCTAGTTAAGAAATCGGCTCCGTTCTCACTGGAAGGCTATTTACAAGTAGAGCGTAAGCGTGACTGTTTAGTGTTATTGGACGGTGTAAATAATGCTCAAAATGTGGGTGGAATCATTCGTACTTGTGCATTCTATGGTGTGACCGGTATTATCGTTGAAAGTCATGATACATTAAATTCAAGCAATGCAGCTCGTGTTGCCGAAGGCGGATTGGAATTTGTTCATGCTCTAGAAACCAAACATAAACAGATTGCCTTGACTCAATTACGCCATGCAGGCTATCAAATTGTGCAGTTAACCCGCCAAAAGCAAGCCAAATCTTTAGCTAAGGTGAAGTTGGGCGAAAAAGTAGTCTTTATTTTAAGTGAAGTGGTTCCAAATGAAGTGGAATATCCGGAAGATACCGCCGTACAACTTTCTTTTGTGAATCCGTTGAACAGCGGTTTAAATGTTGCAGTAAATGCCGGTATTTTATTAGCTCAGTGGTATCAAACGCATTTCGTTTAGTCTTAAAAAAGGGTGGCATTTACACAAAATTTACATGTATTGAATAATAAAAATAAATAAATATCCCGGTGATAAATCCGCCGGGATATTTATTTATAAGCCTTCTCGTTTCCTGTCTTCAAGTTTAGCGAGTTTTAGTAAATTTTTGCTAAACTTATGTTTTTAATAAAGAAAACTCTTTATTGCAATTTGTGTAAGTCTATTTTAAAAATTAAAAGTTAGATAAATTTTCAGTATGACTATTTTATTGATAGCGCAGAATGGGTAGGATTTACTTGCATTTTCTAATAAAAATAAAATAGAGTCTTGAATATGTCTAAATATATTTTAGCGGTTTTACCTTTTTTTACCTTTATTCCCCCCGTCAACGCAAATACATTAGCAGATTTAGCCGGTGTTGATGCGCAACAGCAGCAGCGTCAATTACAGCAGACGGAAAGACAATTAGCACATTTAAAACCGGAAACTGATGTTCGTTTAGATATTACAGAGGTTGATGAATCTCTCCGCTTTCCTGCAAAAGAATTAGATTGTTATTCGATTAATCAAATTGATTTTGTGGATTATCAAAGTGAAAAACCGCCTGTACCAAGCCGCTTTTCGCGTGTTTACCAAAAAGTGATTGCCGATCTGAAACTTAAATTGCCTCATTGCTTTGGTGGTGAAGGTATCAATGTATTGGTTAAACGTATTCAAAATGAAATTATCAAGCAAGGCTATATTACTACTCAAGTGATTGTGCCTGATCAAGATATTAACACGGGCAAACTTACATTAATGGTAGTGCCGGGTAAACTGCGCAATATCTTCATCGAAGATAACAGCAGTGAACCGCGTTTTAGTCGTTTTCAAGCTTGGAACGGCATGGCGTTACAGAAAGGTGATGTCTTACAGTTGCGTGATCTTGAACAATCTCTAGAAAATTTTAAGCGTTTGCCAACCGTTGAAGCGAATATCGACATTATTCCCAGCACAGAAGAAGGGGCAGAAATCGGCGACAGTGATGTAAAAGTCAGTTATGAGCAGCGTTTTCCGATTCGTTTGAATATCGGTTTAGATGACGGCGGTTCAAAATCGACCGGGAAATGGCAAGCCTATGCGACATTTGCCGTGGATAATTTGCTTTCAGCCAACGATCTTTTCTATACCTATTTCATGCACAGTATTAAGCGTAACAGTGATGAACCTGGCAAACGCAGTAGTCGTAATTTGCTTTTTTACTATTCTATCCCTTTCAGAGAGTGGTTATTGAGTTTGTCGTATAGTGATAACCGTTATGATCAGCGTATTTACAGTACATTCAATAATGATTACCTGTATGAAGGAAACAGCCGAAACGGTAACGTCACTCTTTCACGCTTACTTTATCGTGATAACCAACGTAAAACTTATGCTTCGTTTGGTGTTTGGAGTCGTAAATCCTACAATTATATTGATGATGTCGAAATCGCCGTTCAGCGACGGAAAATGTCGGGCTGGGAAGCGGGCATTGCTCATAAAGAGTTTTGGGGAAACAGTACGGTAGAAGTGGAACTTAGTTACAAACGCGGAACTGGGGCAAACGGTTCATTACGTGCACCGGAAGAAGCGTACGGAGAAGGGACCTCCCGCCCGCAGATTCTTTTTCTTTCTTTAGCTTATACCAAGCCGTTTAAAGCTTACGAGCAAGATTTCTTGTTTAACAGCCGATGGGAGCAACAATGGAGCTTTACTCCGTTAATCGCCCAAGATCAATTCAGTATTGGCGGTCGTTATACCGTACGTGGTTTTGACGGTGAACGCTATTTAGCAGGAAATCGAGGCTGGTTGTGGCGCAATGATGTAAGCTGGTTTATCAACCATAGTGCCCATGCATTTTATGTTGCACTTGATGCCGGCGATGTACGCGGAACGCACAATCGTAAATTCCAAAACGGGCATCATCTGATTGGAAGTGTTGCAGGATTTCGCGGATATTGGAAAGGGTTGAATTATGACTATTTTGTCGGTGCGCCTATACATAAACCGCAAGGATTCCAAACTTCCCGCATCGTTACCGGATTTAGTGTCGGATATTCTTTCTAATATTACATTAGTCGTAACAAGCGGTCATTTTTCGGTATAATTTTGCAAAATTTTAAATAAAAAAGACCGCTTGTTATTTAATGATTTGAAAATTATTTGCTAAACAAAAAAATAATATCAATATTCTGTTTTTTATATTGCATATTTATATGTTTAAACATGGTTAATCATTGTGAATGAAATGTAGAAAATGATTTGTTGAGTAGTTTGCAAAAGGTGTTTTAAGTTAATTTACAACAGTTGGTAAAACATTACGATTTGTTGTTAGCGAACGAAAATATATGTTTGTATAATACCCAAGTTTTTAAATAATTTATAAAATTTATATGGTTTGCATGATTTAATGCTATGTTTTGATTCGGTTAATTTATTTGGAGTGAGATTTTCCAAGTAATATATGCCGTATCTCTCTTTATTTTTAGGTTAATATTTAAGGGAATAAACGGAATTATATCGGTGAGTGACAGGCATCACGTCAGAATTATTCCGTTGATAACAAAAGTCGGAATTTTTATTAAAATTTATCCGGCGGAACACGGAAGCACCATCATCATTTTTATTATATCAATCTAAATTAGAATAATAATAAGCGGTAAGTTTCGGATGAAATTTTGCAAAAAATTTAACGAAACCTACCGCTTGTATTTAGCACAGGCGAGGATGCTTGCGCAATCAGAAAGAACCATGATCAAGAAATTGAAAAATGCCATTAGGGTAATTTTCGCTATATTGATTTAATACAGTAATACATTGGAGTTATTGTTAAATATTGTCTTGAGAAAGCGGTTTCTTTCTTCTAATGGAAAAGCAAATATTCCGATTGGAATGAATAAAATGAAAGCTGTCGGCGAGAAAGGATGTTATGTTTCCGATTGAGCTGACCATTTGTATGACAAAATTATAGAGGGTCAACCTTATGAACAAAAAATGTTTCCGTGTTATTTTTAGCAAAACTCAACAATGTCTGGTTGCAGTATCCGAAATCACGAAGTCTGATAGTAAATCTTCGGCTAACAGCCCTAAAGCAAGTGTTGTGTCCGCAATAATGAGTACGCTAAAACCTGTCGCCTTCAGCCTATTTTGTGCATTAGGATTGGTGACGCTTTCTTCTGCGGTTTCCGCGCAGACTTTAGTGATTCAAGCGGATAAATCAGCACCGAAATATCAACAAGCTGCCGTTTCAACTGTTGGTCAAAATGTACAACTGGTTAACATTCAAGCGCCGAATGCCCAAGGTCTTTCACATAATAAATACGATACTTTTAACGTCGATCAACCAGGGGCGATTTTAAATAACAGCCGTTATGGCGCAAATACACAATTAGCCGGCAAAGTGGCAGGTAATGCAAATTTGGCAAAAGGCGAAGCTCGAGTCATTTTAAATGAAGTCACTTCAAACAATCCGAGTGTTTTAAAAGGTTATGTTGAAGTTGCGGGTAAAAAAGCGGAAGTCATTATCGCTAACCCGAACGGTTTACACTGTGACGGCTGTGGCGTAATCAATGCCGATCGTGCAACGTTAACAACCGGTAAAGCGTCTGTTTCTAAAGGTCATTTAGACGGTTTTGTCGTTGAAAAAGGGAAAATCACGATTTCAGGTAAAGGGATGGATAACCGCCAAACCGACTATACGGAGATTCTTGCACGCAGTAACGAAATTAATGCTGATGTTTGGGCAAAAAAAGAGTTAAATGTCGGCGGTGGTGAAGCGGCTTACAAACGTACCAATGGCGGTAAAGCGGTTTATATTACACATAAAAGCTCAAATTCTGCAGTTCAGCCACAAGTTGCTATCGATGTAGGTCAACTAGGCGGTATGTATGCGGAGAAAATCCACCTTGTAGGTACGGAATCCGGTTTAGGTGTTCGTAACGCAGGGCATTTAGGTGCAAGCGTAGGTGAAGTAAGAATCGACACAAAAGGTAATATCGTTAACAGCGGTGCGATTGTTGCTCGTGGTTCGGTGAAATTGAATGCTCAACAAGTTGATAATACGCTTGCTAAAATTTCTTCTGAAACTCAGCACGTTGTCATCAACAGCAATGGTCAAATGAAAAATACCAAAGGGGCGATTACCGCAGACAAAGCGATTGTGATTAACACGAAAGGTTTAGCGAATACGCAAGGTTTAATCAGCAGTAAAGGTGTTGTTATCAATAGCCCAAATACGGCGGTTAACAATACTCAAGGTAAGATTGAAGGCACTTACGGTGTATTGGTAAACGGTCGTTTGGCGAACTTTGAAGGGCGTGTTACTTCAGATAAATTCGTATTGCTTAACAGCGATGCACAGGTAAACAACACCAAAGGTGTGATTACTGCAGGTAAAGGTGTACTTATCAACGGTAAAGGCTTAAATAATCATCAAGGTTTAGTCAGTGCCGATGTTGTTGTGATCAAAGCGGGACAAGCAGGCTTGAATAATAATCAAGGTACTATCAAAGCGACAAAAGGTGCTGTGGTGAATACTCAAGGCTTAACCAATTACCAAGGTTTGGTTTCTGCTCAAACGATTTTAGTGAACAGTCAGGGTTATGATTTGGATAACAGCATGGGTGCTGTTGTTGCAACACAAGATATCACTTTAAACGGACGAGTGAACAATACGTTGGGTAAAATAGCTTCTGAATCAACGGAAATCAAATTAAATAGTGATACCGGAGTAGACAATACCAAGGGAACGATTAAGGCGGCAAAAGGAGTTGAAATCAACTCTCAAGGTTTAACCAACTATCAAGGTTTAGTGGATGGCAGTTCGGTAACCGTCAATACGCAAGGTAATGAAATCGACAACACCTTCGGTACCATTGTGGCTCCGCAAGACACCAATTTTAACGGTTCGGTCACTAACTTTAACGGTCGTATCATGACTGAAACGGCAGCGATTAAAGAAGTGAAATAATACATTATCGTTAAAGTCGGGTTGACGGCTTCAACTTGTTATTAATCAAAACGGTGGTTTTTGCAAAATATCGGGCAAAAACCACCGCTTGTTTTTTTGGCATTCGTCTGATTTGATCAAGTTTACAGCAAAAAATGTTGTTTTTATCAGCGGTCTTGATTGCGTTAGTGTTATACTCAAGGTCTCTGAAGATTTACCGTATCTATTGTTGTTTATTTGTATAGAGGGAGTAGTCTATGGTCAAGAAAATTGCAGTATTGACAAGTGGCGGTGATGCGCCGGGAATGAACGCCGCTATTCGGGCGGTGGTTCGTTCCACGTTATCCGCAGGGCTGGACGTGTACGGTGTATACGACGGTTATCAAGGCTTGTATGAAAATCAAATCAAATCATTAGATCGCTATAGCGTATCTGATGTCATTAATCGAGGTGGGACTTTTTTAGGTTCCGCACGTTTCCCGGAGTTTAAGCAGCCTGAAGTCAGAACCAAATGTGTGGAAATCCTACGCTCACACGGCATTGATGGGTTGGTTGTAATTGGTGGCGACGGATCTTATATGGGCGCTAAATTACTCACAGAAGAGCACAATTTCCCTTGTATCGGCATTCCCGGCACCATTGATAATGATGTCGCGGGAACGGATTATACAATCGGCTATCAAACGGCGTTAGAAACCGCAGTGGATGCGATTGACAGATTACGCGATACCTGTAGCTCTCATCATCGTGTTTCAATCGTTGAAATTATGGGGCGACATTGCGGTGATTTAACCATTACCGCTGCAATAGCCGGTGGTTGTGAATATATTGTAGCTTCCGCTGATCAGTTTGATCGTGAAGAATTGATTCGTCAGATAGAGAATCAATTGACGAAGAAACGCCATGCGATTGTTGCTATTACAGAATTGATTACTGATGTACATCAGTTGGCTAAAGATATTGAGGCGAGAATCCACCGTGAAACGAGAGCAACGGTATTAGGTCACATTCAGCGGGGCGGTGTGCCTTGCGCTTTTGATCGTGTATTGGCTTCCCGTATGGGCATTTTTGCCGTTGATCTGCTGCTACAGGGGTTGGGTGGTCGCTGTGTCGGTATTCAAAATGAAGAATTGGTGCATCATGATATTATTGAAGCGATTAATAATATGCGTCGTAAATCTAAAAATGATTGGTTGGATATGTCTAAGCGATTGTTTTAATTGAATGTTGTTCTGACAAAGTAAGGCTTTCATACAAGCGGTCGGATTTCGTCTGTTTTTTGCAAAAAATCAGTGGAATCAGACCGCTTGTCGTTTTCGATTAATTGATTTATTTCTTTGATATTTCAAGCTTTTTTCTGATTGAATCACTTGTTTTTAGCGGAATTAATCGCTACTATTGCACAAGATATCAACAATAGAAGGTGTAGATTATGAGCATTTATGCACTTAAACCTAAATTTCAGGATTTACTCCGTCCGATTGCTCGCCAACTTGATAAACAGGGTATTTCCGCCAATCAAGTAACTCTGTTTGCTTTTTGGGTTTCCGTTTTCCTTGGCGGATTTCTCAGCCTCTTTTCTTTCTCTTCCGTACTTTTTGGGTTATTACCAATTTGGCTGTTTTTACGTATGGCATTAAATGCGATTGACGGTATGTTGGCGCGGGAATTTCATTGGCAATCAAAGTTAGGCGGTTATTTGAACGAACTGACGGATGTCGTTGCCGATGCGGCACTGTACTTGCCGTTTGCTTTTATTGCGCCGTTTAACGGTTTTCAAATCGGGTTGTTTATTTTCTTAGCAGTGATAACGGAATTTTGTGGCGTGCTCGGGCAGGTTCACGGTAATAACGGACGCCGTTATGACGGTCCTTTCGGTAAAAGCGATCGGGCGTTTTTTATCGGTGCGTTGGCGCTGTGGTACGCCATAGTCGGTAAGTTTCATTTCAGTTTCACTATTATTATGTGGTTGGCGTGTGTTGCCTTGGTGATTACCTGTTACAGACGGGTAAAAAACGGTTTAGCGTAAGCATAAAGGAGTCATTCATGCAAAGTCTCATTAAGCAGGAAAAATATTTTACCACAGCCGATAATACGCAGTTATTTTATCGTTATCGCCCGGCAAAAGACGGTAGTCAGGACAAAGCGATAGTGTTATTTCACCGCGGACACGAGCATTCCGGACGGATGATGTTTGTCGCCGATGAACTGGGTTTTGAGGATTTTGCCTATTTTGCTTGGGATGCGCGCGGGCACGGGTTAAGTCCGGGTGAGCGGGGTGACAGCCCGAGTTTGGGGACGTCGGTTTCCGATATTCAGGATTTTATTCAACATATCGGGCGGGAGTATGGTATTCAGCCGGAAAATATTGCGGTGATTGCGCAAAGCGTCGGAGCGGTGTTGGTGTCGACGTGGCTGCATGATTACGCACCGAAAATTCGTTGTGCGGTATTGGCTTCACCGGCGTTTAAAGTGAAATTGTATGTGCCGTTCGCCCGTGCGGGATTGAAATTGATGTATAAATGGCGAGGAAATTTCTTTGTCAACAGTTACGTAAAAGCCCACTACCTGACGCACAATAAGGCGCGACAAGACAGTTATAACAACGACCCGTTGATCGCTCGTGCAATTTCCGTGCGTATTTTACTCGGATTATATGACGCGGCGGATAGAGTAGTGGCTGATGCACAGGCAATTACCACACCGATTCAGTTGCTGATTTCGGGGAGTGACTGGGTCGTGCATCATCAACCTCAGCACGATTTTTACAATCGTTTGGGCAGCCATATTAAAGAACGCCATGTATTAGACGGTTTTTATCACGATACCTTAGGAGAGGAGCAACGGGAAGCGGCATTTAAAGAAATGCGCCGTTTTATCCGTGAGCGTTTTAATCAACCGCTGTCCGTCGTGGATGTCACGCAGGCGCATATTCACAGCCAAAGCCGTATCGAAGCGGATGAATTGGCAACGCCGTTGTCCCCGTATAGTCCGCGAGGGGCGTTTTGGGCGGCTTATCGCTGGTTGATGAAATTAGGTGCTAATTGGAGCGAAGGACTCAGAATCGGCAAAGAAACGGGATACGATTCGGGTTCAACTTTGGATTATGTATATCGCAATGAGCCGCAGGGAACGAATAAATTCGGGCTGATGGTCGATAAAAATTACTTGAATGCAATCGGTTGGCGCGGAATTCGGCAGCGCAAAGTAAATATCGGCAAAGCGATTTACATGGCAATGGCAAAACTGCGCCAAGCGGGTAAACCGGTTCATGTATTGGATATTGCTTCCGGTCACGGGCGCTATGTATTGGATGCATTAATGGACGAGAGTTTGCCCGACTCAGTCCGTCTGCGGGATTACAGCCCGATTAACGTGGCGGCGGGGCGGAAGCTAATTGAAGATCGCAATTTGCAAAAAGTTGTGACCTTTGATGAAGTGAATGCGTATGATCGCAACAATTATCGTGATCTTTCGCCTCGCCCGACCTTGGGAATTGTCTCCGGTTTACATGAACTGTTTGCCGATAATGATTTAATATTGAATTCGATTTACGGATTCGGTGATGCGATTGAATCCGGCGGTTACTTGATTTACACCGGTCAGCCTTGGCACCCGCAGTTGGAGCTGATCGCCCGCTGTTTAACCAGCCATAAAGAGGGCAGTCCGGATTGGGTAATGCGCCGTCGCAGTCAACAAGAAATGGATCAACTGGTTGAAAAAGCCGGTTTTGAAAAAATCCATCAATGGATTGATGAAGACGGCATATTTACCGTCAGCTTGGCAGTGAAAAAGTAAATGCCGTTTAGCGGCGGACAAGCGGTCGGTTTGGCGTGTTATTTTGCGAATAAGAGAGCAAGGCAATGATGAAACATCTGCGGCATCGTTTAGGCTATTTACTGGCAGTCGGCATGTTGTTTTACGCCAGTTACGGTTTAAGCAATTGGTTTACCGCACAACGGGCGGACGTGCCCGAAATCGTCTATGAGTGGGAACAACACATTCCGTTTTTAGCGTGGACGATCGTGCCTTATTGGTCGCTCAATGTGATGTATTCACTTGCCTTCTTTTTTGCCCGTTCTCGTCAGGAACTGCACCGTTATATTACGCATTTAGTCGTGGCGCAAGTGATTGCGGTGAGCTGTTTTTTACTTTTCCCGTTACAATTTAGTTGGACAAAACCTGAAACAACAGGGATTTCAGGCTATTTATTCGCCTCGTTGGCAACTTTCGACCAACCTTATAATCAAGCCCCTTCTTTGCATATTATTTTAACCGTGATTGTCGGTATGTTTTATTGGCGCTATTTGCCGAGAACGTGGCGTATTCCGTTGCTGCTTTGGTTAGGATTAATTGCTGTCTCTATTCTTACCACCTATCAACATCACTTTATCGATTTGCCGACGGGAGCATTGGTCGGTTGGTTAGTCGTTTGGGCATTGCCTTATGAGCAGCCGAGCCCGTTGCGAAAATGGCAGACAATCACGGCTTCCCGCTTGGCCCAAATGAGATTGTATTTGATTGGTTTCGTACTCACGGCGATACCGGCGTTTTTCGGCGGTGTATGGTTATGGTTTATTTGGATAAGTCTGGCATTGGGGCTGGTTGCCTACGCACACGGCTGGGGCGGCATTCGGGTTTTCCAAAAACAGCAAGACGGCAAACTCTCCGCCGCTTCTTCGTGGCTATTATTCCCTAACTTCATCTGTATCCGAGTAAATATCGCTTGTTGGTTGAGAAACAAAGCGAAATACAGTGAAGTGAAACAAGGGGTTTATATCGGTTCGGTGACTCAAGCCAAGGCGTTCGATGCCGTGGTGGATATGTGCGGAGAATATCCTTGCCTGCATCCGCCGGCAGATTATGTCAGCGTGCCGATGTTGGATATGGCAACCCCGGAGGTCGGTGATTTAGCCTATGCGGCACAGGCCGTGGAACGTTGCCGACAACGCAATGCGTCCGTATTGGTGTGTTGTGCTTTAGGTTACGGGCGCAGCGCGGCGGTAACGGTCGTTTGGTTGGTTGTATTCGGCGGTTGTGAAACGATTGCTCAGGCTGTCGAACATTTGCGCCGAGTCCGCCCGAATATGGTATTTCCGCCTGCAACCGAGCAAGCGGTAAAAGAAGCGATCGCCTATTTGCAAAATTCTGCGAAAATCTGACCGCTTGTTCATTCTTTTAAGGAGGACATATGTCTGCACACGCGCGTGTTACATCAAATTTATTGGCAACCGCCCGTTATATCGGCATTGCTAATTTGGTTATTTTGGTTTTAGCAGCTCAGTCAGGAGGCAGTTCATTTTCTCTACAAGTGCTATTGGCTGCGCTACTTATTTACCTGCATGTCAGGGTGTATTTCGATCAACTGCTTTTCGTGGAATTAGCGTATCACCATCTCACCACCGAAGAACTCGACCGTTCATTAGATGAATTGAATTTGAAAAAATCGTTAGGAAACCGACCGCTTGAAGTGCGGGCAGAAGGTGCGGTAAGGCTGTGGAAATATATTGTTTATGCGACGGCAGCACAGCTGGTATTACTATTTTTGCACGCTTAAGGAACAGACGATGAAACGATGTATCAAAAAGGCGTTAGCGTGGTTGACCAACCATATACTTTGTCGGTTTGTTTCTTTTTTGACCGGTATTCGCACGAAATCCCCCTATGAAATGGCGTTTGAGCCGGGAAGGAAAGTGTATTACGCCAATCACAGCAGTCACGGTGATTTCATTTTAGTTTGGAATTCACTGCCCGCCCGCTGGCGGCTTTATTCTCGCCCGGTTGCCGCCGCCGAATATTGGCAATCGGGGCGGATTAAGCGATTCATTATCGAGAGTGTCTTTAACGGTTTACTGATTCCCCGCCAAAGTGATGATCCGAAAGCGATCACCGAACAAATGACAGAAGCGTTAAAAGACCATTCTTTGATTATTTTTCCGGAAGGTACGCGTAATACTGATGAAAACATTCCGTTGTTGCCGTTTAAAACGGGGATTTATTACTTGGCAAAACGTAATCCTGATGTACAGTTTGTACCGATTTGGATCCACAATATTAATCGGGTATTGCCGAAAGGCAAATGGCTGCCGGTGCCGTTATTATGCGAAGTCCGTATTGGCGAGCCGTTGCAATGGAATGGCGGGGAAGAGAAACAAGCTTTCCTTGATCGCACGCAAGCGGCATTATTGGCATTAGCACCGGAAAGGAAGGAGGCGGTATGATTTCTCAGCAAGTCGGCTATATTTTTGCTTCAGTGTTTGCCGTATTGATTATTGCCAGTGTGATTGGAGAGTTGCTGAAACAAAAATACGGGGCGCAAAATACGACGATCGTGAATCTAATTGATCGTATCAATGCATGGTGGGCGATGGTACTTGTGCTGTTTATCGCATTTTTGTTCGGGCATATCGGCACGATTATTTTATTCTTTCTAATTTCTTTCGTCGGATTACGTGAGTTTATGACCTTGGTTTATCGGAAGCGAAGCGACTATTACAGCATGGTTGTCTGCTTTTATTTGTTGCTCCCGATACAATATTATTTTGTTTGGTCACAATGGTACGGAATGTTTTCGATTTTTATCCCGGTTTACGGCTTTTTGATTTTACCGATTGTTGCGAGTTTGAGTGGTAATACCGAGCAGTTTTTAGCGCGGGCGGCAAAAACGCAGTGGATGGCGATGATCTGTATTTTCTGTTTATCACATGTACCGGCATTGCTGTTTTTGGAATTGGACGGTTTTGACAGCAGCAACAATATTCTATTACTGATTTTTATGATTGCGACGGTTCAAGCGAGCGACGTGTTGCAATATATTTGGGGAAAGTCCATTGGCGGTCCCAAAATTATGCCAACCTTATCGCCGTCTAAAACCATCTCCGGTACCGTGGGCGGTATTGCCTCCGCAACGGGATTAGCCGCGCTTATGGCACCGATAACGCCGTTCAGTTATTGGCAAGCAGCGGGAATTGGTTTGGTTATTTGCCTGATGGGCTTTTTCGGCGGACTGGTAATGTCGGCGATTAAGCGGGATCATCATGTCAAAGATTGGGGAAATATGATCAGCGGACACGGCGGCATGTTGGACAGAGTCGATTCAATTTGCTTTGCCGCACCGATTTACTTCCATGTTGTGCGTTATTTTTGGAATGGGTAGTAAAGAGATAAAAGAACGATTTATTTAATCGGTTTGATATATCACAAGCGGTCGGATTTGCAAAATATTTTGCCAATCCGACCGCTTGTATTTGGCTTTTTAAGCTTTAAAGCAAGCGACAAAGTGGCTATCGTTGCCTTTCAGCAGAGGTTTTTCCTTCGCACAGCTTTCATCGGCAAGCGGGCAGCGTGTTCTAAACACACAGCCTGACGGTGGGTTAATCGGCGACGGTAAATCCCCTTCCAGTAATTGAATTTCTTTATTGCGTTCCAATTTTGGATCAGGAATCGGCACGGCAGACATTAACGCTTTGGTGTAAGGATGTTTAGTGTGATTATACACTTCGTCATCCGTACCTAGCTCCACCGCATTACCCAAGTACATCACCAATACGCGATCAGAAATATGTTTTACCACGGCTAAATCGTGGGCAATGAAAATCAGCGATAAGCCCATCTCTTTCTGTAATGATTTCAATAGGTTCACTACCTGAGCTTGAATCGACACATCAAGCGCAGAAACAGGTTCATCACAAATAATCATTTTCGGTTCAATAATTAACGCTCGGGCAATTCCGATACGTTGACATTGTCCGCCTGAGAACTCGTGGGGATAGCGGTTGATTAAGTTTGGTAATAAGCCGACCTTCATCATCATCGCTTGTACACGTTCTTTTACTTCCGCTTCGCTTAACTGCGGTTGGTAAATTTTCAACGGCTCTGCAATAATTTCGCCGATATTCATACGCGGGTTGAGCGAGGCGAGCGGATCTTGGAAAATCATCTGAATATCTTTGCGGGTATTTTTCCATTCTGCTTTCGATTGATGGCTCAAATCTTTGCCTAACCACACAATATTCCCCGCCGATGATTGAACCAAGCCGATAATGGCACGGGCTAAGGTCGATTTACCACAACCAGATTCACCCACAACGCCAAGGGTTTCCCCTTCGTACAATTTAAACGATACGTTATTGACCGCTTTGAGCGTTTGCGGTTTAGCAAAAAAGAGGGCTTTTTTATCTTTAATTTTGAAGTTCACATCCAAGTTTGTGACTTCAAGAATCAATTTTTTCTCTGTCATATTTTGGCTCATAGGGCAAACTTCTCCACTGGAATCCAACAGTTACGTAAACGACCGTCATCTAAACGCTCTAATTGCGGGGCAACTAGACATTGAGAGCTAAAATGTTTACAACGTGGCGAGAACGGACAACCTTTTGGTAATTGTAATAAATTCGGCGGATTGCCCGGAATGGTGACTAAGGTTTCCGCTTGTCCGTCTAAACGTGGAATTGCATCCATTAAACCAATCGAATAAGGGTGGGTCGGATGATAGAAAATTTGATCCGCCGTGCCGTATTCCATCGTTCTTCCCGCATACATGACTAACACTTTATCGCAGATCCCTGCCACCACCCCTAAATCGTGGGTAATCATGATAATGGCGGTATTGAATTCCCGTTTGAGTTCATTTAATAACGTCATGATTTGTGCTTGAACCGTCACATCTAATGCGGTTGTTGGCTCATCGGCAATCAATAATTTTGGACGACACAGTAATGCCATGGCAATCATCACACGCTGACGCATACCGCCTGAAAACTCATGAGGATACATGCCCATACGTTTTTTGGCTTCTGGCATTTTCACCGCATCTAACATTTTGACCGATTCATTGAATGCTGCTTCTTTACCTAACCCTTTGTGTAGCATCAATACTTCCATCAGCTGTTCGCCGACTTTCATATACGGATTTAAAGAAGTCATCGGGTCTTGGAAAATCATCGCAATTTCATTAGCACGGATTTTATTTAATTCCGCTGTCGGTAAATTGACTAACTCTTTGCCACGAAATTTTGCCGAACCTGACACAATGCCGTTTGCTGCTAATAAGCCCATTAACGCAAAGGCAGTTTGAGATTTCCCTGAACCTGATTCCCCTACGATCCCTAACGTTTCCCCTGCATCCAGGGTAAAGTTGAGATCGTTTACGGCGGTGACCATGCCATCGGGGGTTTTAAAATTGACACGCAGATCTTGCACATCTAAAAGTAAATTGTGTATCGCTGACATGAGATCTCCTATCTATCTTTTGGATCGAGGGCATCACGTAAACCGTCGCCAATAAAGTTAAAACAGAACAAGGTTAAGCAGAGGAAAAAGGCTGGGAATGCCAATAGCCACGGCGATGTTTCCATTTGAGCTGCGCCATCGCTTAATAATGCGCCCCAGCTACTCATCGGCTCTTGTGTGCCTAAGCCTAAGAAGCTTAAGAATGATTCAAATAAGATGAGAGAAGGCACTTCTAACGAAGCATAAACGACCACGATACCTAATACGTTCGGGATAATATGTTTCCAGATAATTTGGCGTTTCGGCACACCGCAGACAATCGCTGCTTCAATAAACTCTTTGTTTTTCAAGCTGAGGGTTTGTCCACGTACAATACGAGCAAGGCTTAGCCATGCAATCATCCCGATTGCCACGAAAATCAAAAGAATGTTTTGACCGAAGAAGGTGACCAATAAAATTACGAAGAACATAAATGGGAATGAGCCTAAGATTTCCAATAAACGCATCATTACCATATCCACTTTACCGCCGACATAGCCTGAAATCGCACCGTAAATTGTCCCGATCACCACGGCAATTAATGCCCCTGCAATCCCAACCATCAAAGAAATACGTCCTCCGATGGCAATTCGCACCAACAAATCACGCCCAGAGGCATCTGTACCGAAATAGTGGCCTGACTCCATATCGGGTGCAGCACTCATCATATTCCAGTCAGTATCTTCATAGCTGAACGGCATGAGCATCGGAGCAAAGGTAATAAACAGCACCACAAAGAATAAAATAATCAAACTGGCAACCGCCGCTTTATTGCGGAAGAAACGGCGACGAGCATCTTGCCAAAGGCTACGACCTTCTAAAATCAGATCGGCATTTTGCTCCGCCAATTTTTCAGCAAGTTCCTGATTCTTTTTGTTATTTAACATCTCACTGACTCCTTATGAATAACGAATTTTCGGATCAATCACGGCGTACAGAATATCCACAATCGCATTAAAGGTAATGGTTAATGTCCCGACCAAAATCGTTAAACTTAACACTAAAGAGTAATCACGGTTTAACGCACCGTTGACAAAAAGCTGTCCGATACCCGGTAAACCGAAAACACTTTCAATCACCATTGACCCCGTAATAATCCCCACAAATGCAGGGCCTAAATAGGTGATAACTGGTAATAACGCAGGGCGTAAAGCGTGTTTAAAGATAATTCTGCTTAGCGGTAATCCTTTCGCTTTTGCGGTACGGATAAAGTTAGAATGTAACACTTCAATCATCGAACCACGGGTAATACGAGCAATCCCTGCTACATAAGCAATGGTTAATGATAATACCGGCAAGACCATATAATAAAGTTGTCCACCGTTCCAGCCACCTGCAGGTAGCCATTTGAGGTAAATCGCAAAGAATAGCACTAATAACGGTGCAAAGACGAAGCTCGGCATAATGACGCCCGTCATGGCAAAGGACATCACAATATAGTCCCACCTGCTATTTTGCTTCAAGGCGGCGACCGTGCCTGCCAGTAACCCTAGAGTGACCGCAAAGATAAAGGCGACAATCCCTAATTTAATAGATACAGGGAAAGCAGAGGCAATCAAATCATTCACTGTTTGATCTTTATATTTGAAAGACGGCCCAAAATCCCCTTTAGATAGGTTTTCCAAGTAAATGAAATACTGTTTATATAACGGTTCATTTAAGTGATATTTCGCTTCAATATTCGCCATTACTTCAGGCGGATAAGCACGCTCAGAGGTAAACGGGCTACCCGGTGCAAGACGCATTAAGAAGAATGAAAATGTAATTAATATGAAAAGCGTCGGAATTGCTTCTAAAATCCTTTTAACTATAAACTTAAACATAGGTAAATTCTCCAATCCACACTTATAAATAAAACAAGCGGGGCGATCTTCTCAAAATTTTACAAATTTTTAAGAAGATCGCACCGCTTACAAAAAAATTATTGTTTAATAATATATAAGTTTCTTAAGAAGATGTCATCTTGTGGATCTTTACCTTCATAACCTTTCACGAATGGTTTCACTAAACGTGGGTTGACATAGTTATAGATAGGAATGATCGCATAATCTTTCGCTAACTGTGCTTCCGCTTTTGCATACGCTGCTGCACGCTCTTCTGCATTGCCCGCTTTGTATGCTGCATTAATTTCTGCATCATAAGCTTCGCTCTTATATTTAGCTGTATTATTGCTTGAGTTAGACAAGAAGTATTTACCGAAAGTCGATGCTTGGTTATAGTCAGCTGCCCAACCTGCACGCGCCACATCATAGTTACCCGCACGGCGAGTATCTAAGAAGGTTTTCCACTCTTGGTTTTCAAGCTTGATATCGACAATACCATTTGTGTTTTGTTTTAAGATAGATTGCGCTGCAATCGCAATTTTCTTATGGTTCTCGTTAGTGTTATATAACAACGTGAATTTAAGTGGATTTGATTTACTAAAGCCAGCTTCTTCTAACAACTTAATCGCTTCTGCTTTACGAGATGCCATATCCTGTTTTGAATACTCAGGTTGTTGGATTAAGTGACCTTCCGTAATGTACGGTGGCGTAAACACATAAGTCGGGGTTTGACCTTGACCTAATACTTTATCCGTAATCACATTACGATCTAACGCAAGGTTTAATGCCTTACGTACACGCACATCGTTAAACGGTGCTTTTTCGTTGTTTGGCTCATAGTAGTAAGTAGAAAGCGTACGTGTTACAAACACTTCATTCGGGATTTCTTTTTTGAGCGTTGGGAACTGCTCTGGCGGTAATGCGTAGCTAGTGATATGTAAATCACCTGCACGGTAACGCTGTACGTCTGTACTTGCATTTGAAATCATTAAGAATGTCGCTTTATTGATCACAGTTTCTTTGTCGTTCCAATAAAGTGGGTTACGTTCAAAGACGATTTTTTCGTTGATCACGTGTTCTGCGAGTTTGTAAGCACCGTTACCGACATAGTTCTCTTTTTTCACCCATGCATCACCTAATTTCTCAACTACCGCTTTTGGCACTGGTAACATGGTTTGGTGAGTCATCATACCAACTAAGTATGGCACTGGATTGCTTAATTTGATTTCTAAAGTGTAATCATCAAGGGCTTTAACGCCTAACTCGCTTGGTGCTTTTTTCGCATCAATGATATCTTGTGCATTTTCAACTTGAAGATAGTTTAGGTAGCTTGCATAAGGTGATGCGGTTTTCGGATCGCCTAAACGTTTAAGAGAGAATTCAAAATCGTGTGCGGTAACTGGATCGCCGTTAGACCATTTTGCATCTTTACGTAATTTGAATGTCCATGTTTTGAAATCATCCGAGTTTGTCCATGTTTCCGCTACCCCCGGAATCACTTCACCCGCTGAATCTTTAGTCACTAAACCTTCTAATAATTGGTATGAAACCTGTGCTTCTGGCACGCCTTCTGTTTTATGAGGGTCAAAACTGGATGGTTCTGAGCTGTTGTTAATAATGACTTCTTGCTTGTCGGCAAGCACAGTACCTTCAGGCACTTTCGCCGCAAAAGCAGAAACAGAAAGACCAAGTGCAATCGCACTTGCCAATAAAGAACGGGTAAACGTTGTTTGCATAGACATGTCTCCATAAGCTGTTGTGAGAAAGGCTTAATTAGTATCGTAAAAACTTTAGTTTGTAAAGTTTTTGTTAAAGTGAAAAGAAAGTATTTTGTCGTTATGCGAATGATGTCACGAAAATGGGATA
>NZ_JBGXYA010000083.1:0-27148 GCF_041814905.1 Glaesserella sp.
CGTGATATTTTCGCCGAAAATATTGTACGCAGAGCAGCAGCAATAGCTCGTTATGATAATGTTAAAAGTACTTTCAAAGAGGAAAAAATTAAAGTTGAATTTGGTAAAGCAACTTTAGAATTAGCCGTATTGCAAGATGATCTCACAGGCTATGAAATGGTCGTTACTTCTTCAAATAATGCGGCGGTACAAAATATTTCAGAAGAGTTACCGCAAGTAAAAGCCCTAGGTAAAAATTGGCAAGATGAGCTACATCAACCCAAAGTAACCTATTTGCAAAACGTAGCAAGAAATTTGACCACTTGTAAAAAGATTAATAAGAAAAAAGTATATAAGGAGCTTGAATCTCAACAATCTTCTTGGGGGTTAATTGCATGTACTTTAGGGCGTAAAGCAAATCGAGATTTCTTTGTTGAACAATTTACGCAAGCACCAGATGAGAATGCTGATGGCTTTAAAGAAAATTATTTTGATAGCATTTACACATGGCGCCAAAAATATGCAGGACCTAATTTCTTTGAGGCGAAGAAGTTATTTTTAGAAAAGCAAAAAGCCGTTGAAACACACATTGAGCAGCTTTCACATTATATGCAAACGGTGTTGGAATGGAAAAAGTGGGCAGAGCTAGATGTTGAACAAGAAATTCAAAGCAATCAAAAATTGATTGAGCGAGCAATTTCGCTGCTTGAAAGTTTACAGCAAGATCAAATGCTTATTGAACAAGGTAAGCCTAATTTTTTTGCGAAGCTTTTTATGCCGAAAAAACAAAGAACGTATGTAGAAAAATTGCGAGAAAACTTTCAAGCGCAGAAAACGCAAAAAGATCACAAAATGCGTGCTGAAGATGCGTTAGAGCTGGCTCAGCAAAAGAAACAAGAAAAAACTAAGCTTCATCAGCAATTAAGTGTTTTACAGAAGCAATTAAGTAAAGTGCATACTCCAACCGATATGTTCAAAAATATTGAGCAAGATGAGTGGCAAATTAGCGGATTTTGGTCAGATGAAAATTTAAATCAGAAACGTGCTGAGTTATTCCAAGCTGCGCTTATTCTTCATGAAGCATGGATTTCAGAAAGCACAAAAGCAGGATTTAGTGGCAATATTTTAGCAATCAAGAATCTGATTAACGGGCAGCAACTTCAAGGCGAAAAAAGTAAAGTGGAGGAAACGGCAAAAGTAATTTGGCAAAGTCTATTTATGATAGTGCCTGTCGCTTCAACAACGTTTGCTTCATTTGGCTTTTTATTCCGTTATTTAGGAACAAATAGCCTTGGTTGGGTATTTGTGGATGAAGCCGGGCAGGCGATTCCACAAGCTGCTGTTGGTGCATTATGGCGTGCGAAAAATGCGGTAGTAGTAGGCGACCCACTACAAATTGAACCTGTGTTTACTACGCCTGAGAATCTGACAGATATTTTGTTGAAAACAAGCAACGTCAATGTTAATTTTGAGGTTTCGCCACATAAAACGTCGGTGCAAGTTCTCGCAGATAAAGCCAATCCGTATGGAGCAAGCATTTATTTTGACAATGAAGAAACTTGGATTGGTAGCCCTTTGCGTGTACATCGTCGTTGCTTGGAGCCTATGTTCTCTATTTCAAACCGAATTGCTTACCAAGGAAAAATGGTATTTGGAATGAATAAAAAATTGCCAGATAGCGATCCTTGGCTAATGCAACAAAGTGCTTGGTTGAATCTTTCTGAAGGAGGTGCACAAGAACAAAAAGAAATTGAATTTGTGGCAGATCTATTCCATCAGCTTTGTAAGTTTAGCTACAAATATAAAAAGAAAATATTACCGCCTGTGTATATAATTTCGCCATTTAAAGACATTTGTGAGCAAATTCGTTCAACACTGGCAAGCAAAGAAGAACTTTGGAAAGCCTTTGAAACAAAAGGCTCTGAATGGGTGGATAAAAACGTAGGAACAGTTCATACTTTCCAAGGTAAGGAAAATAGCATTGTTTTGTTAGTTTTGGGAAGAAATGCAACCGATATTGGCAGAGCAGCTCCGTTGGTTACAAAGCCTAATTTATTGAACGTAGCGGCAACCCGAGCAAAAGATCGCTTCTTTGTAATTGGTAATTATGAAGTTTGGAAAGAAAAATATGAATGCTTTAAGCAAACCTCACCAATTTTAAAAGAGGTCATTGAAGCAAATAAATTCTTTAAAGATTTTGTTGAACGTGTTCAGGCACATAAATAAGAATTAAGGACAATACATTATGTGTTGCCCTTGTTTTTTGAAATTTAAATTTTACCTACAACCAGCGACAAAATCCCCGCTGCAATTAACGGTCCGACAGGTACGCCTTTTAAGAATGCGACGCCGATAATGGTACCGATTAATAGCCCCGTAACCAATACAGGTTGGTTGCCCATGAGATTGACACCGCGTCCGCCGAGCCATGCAACGATGATACCGGCTACGATTGCGATAATCATCTTCCAGTTAAGCAACTGGGCGATTTCAGGGAAAGCAATTCGCCCTGATACAAGCGGGGCAAGTACGCCGATCGTTAGAATGATAATGCCGATTTTAATACCGTATTGATCGAGATAAGGCACATATTTTGCCAATAATGTTTGTTGCATAATCAATAAGACGGCAGCGGAAATGGTCACGGCACTATTTTGGCTGAAAATACCGAGTAAAATTAAGGCGACAAGTAGCAGGGCAACGGAATTAAATTGTAGAGACATAGTGAACAAGCGGTCTGATTTGAGGAAAATTTTGCAAATTCGGAAAAATGAAATGGTATGGATAAACCATACCATTTGTATTCATTAACTTGCTACCATCACCATCGCCGGGCGAATGACACGACCGTGTAAGGTATAACCTTTTTGTAAGACCACACTAATGTGGTTGCTTTCAATTCCGTCGGCAGGTTGCATTGAGATCGCTTGGTGAAGGTCAGGATTAAAGGATTCGCCCACTACACCAACCGCTTCAATACCAAAGTGATTTAAGGTTGATACTAAACCTTTGAGGGTTAATTCCACGCCGGATTTGACGCTTTCTTCCGTACCTTCAAGAGCTTGTAAACCGCGCTCCAAGTTGTCGACGACAGTTAACATCTCTTTGGAGAATTTTTCTAAGGCGAATTTGTGGGCTTTTTCTACATCTTGTTCGGCACGGCGGCGAATATTTTCAATTTCCGCACGGGCGCGCAGCTGAATATCTTGTTCGCGTTTATCCGCTTCGGCAATGTATTCTTCCAGCTCTTGTACGCGAGCAATCGCCTCTGCAAGCGGGTCGATTTCTTCATTTTTTTGCAATTCGGCTTCAGGCGTTTGTTCTGTGGTTTGAACATCTTGAATTTGTTCGGTTTCTTTCGTTACGTCTTGTTCTGTTTGATTCTTTTCTGTTTGGTTTGTCATTGCTAGTCCTCTAAACAACATGAAATGTGATTTTGCAAATGATTGCATTAAAACGACCGTTAATATAGCGACAAATTAAGGGAATTCAAGGTATAAATCATTATTTTGCAGGGAATCTGTTTTCTCATCGCGCTTTTCGCTATAATCCCGCCTAATTTTTTCCAAATTTTATAAGAAGGATAACTAGATATGATGCGTTCTCATTATTGCGGTGTGTTAAACCGTACTCACGTTGGTGAGCAAGTAACATTAAGCGGTTGGGTACACCGTGTGCGTAACCTTGGTCGTTTTATTTTTATGCAAATTCGTGACCGTGAAGGGATCGTGCAGGTTTTCTTTGATGAGAAAGATGAAGCCTTATTCAAACAAGCCTCTGCGTTGCGTGCGGAAGCCTGTGTGCAAATTAAAGGCGAAGTGATTGCGCGTGATGCGTCGCAAATCAATAAAGAGATGGCAACAGGTGAAATTGAAGTGTTGGTAAAAGAGCTTGTAGTGTATAACAACTCAGAAGTATTACCGCTCGATTTCAATCAAAACAACACTGAAGAACAGCGTTTAAAATACCGTTACTTAGATTTACGCCGTCCTGAAATGGCGGAACGTTTGAAAACCCGTGCAAAAATTACCAGCTTTGTTCGTCGTTATATGGACGACAATGGTTTCCTTGATATTGAAACGCCGATGCTCACCAAAGCAACCCCTGAAGGTGCGCGTGACTATTTAGTGCCAAGCCGTGTGCATAAAGGCAAATTCTATGCGTTACCACAGTCACCGCAATTATTTAAACAGTTGCTGATGATGTCAGGTTTTGACCGTTACTACCAAATCGTAAAATGTTTCCGTGATGAAGATTTGCGTGCAGATCGTCAGCCTGAATTTACCCAAATCGATGTGGAAACCACCTTTATGACCGCCCCTGAAGTGCGTGCGATGATGGAAAAAATGATCCGTGGCTTGTGGTTAGATCGTTTAAATGTTGATTTAGGCGAGTTCCCACAAATGACCTTTGCTGAAGCAATGCGTCGTTATGGTTCGGACAAGCCTGATCTGCGTAACCCGTTAGAGTTGGTTGATGTGGCGGATATTCTAAAAGATGTTGAATTTAAAGTATTCAGTGGTCCTGCCAACGATCCTGAAGGACGTGTTGCGGTAATTCGTGTGCCGAATGGGGCGGAAATTACCCGTAAACAGATTGATGAATATACCCAATTTGTCGGCATTTATGGGGCAAAAGGCTTAGCGTGGGCAAAAGTGAATGACGTAAACGCCGGTTTAGAAGGTTTACAAAGCCCGATTGCTAAGTTCTTAACTGATGATGTGGTTAAAGCGTTATTAGCGCGTGTCAATGCACAAAACGGCGATATTATCTTCTTTGGTGCGGACAGTGAAAAAGTGGTTACTGATGCGATGGGGGCGTTACGTTTGAAAGTGGGACGTGATTTAGGTTTAACGGATCTCACCGCTTGGAAACCACTTTGGGTTGTCGATTTCCCAATGTTTGAAAAAGATGACGAAGGTAACTGGTCAGCAATGCACCACCCATTCACCGCACCAAAAGATTTAAGCCCTGAAGAGCTGGTTCAAAATCCAAAAGGTGCTGTGGCGAATGCTTACGATATGGTGATTAACGGCTATGAAGTGGGCGGTGGCTCTGTGCGTATTTTCGACCCGAAAATGCAACAAACGGTGTTCGGTATTTTAGGCATTAACGAAGAAGAACAAAAAGAGAAATTTGGCTTCTTACTTGATGCGTTAAAATTCGGTACACCACCACACGCAGGCTTGGCGTTCGGGTTAGACCGTTTAACGATGTTAATTACTGGCACAGAAAATATCCGTGATGTGATTGCCTTCCCGAAAACAACGGCGGCAGCTTGTTTGATGACCGATGCCCCAAGTTTCGGTAATCCGAAAGCCTTGGCGGAGCTGGCGATTCAAACAACGGTGGAAAAAGAGTAATAAGATTTGGGGTGGAATATTTTCCACCCCTTATTTTGTCTTGCTATTTTCGATTTTGGCTTCTAAAATGTGCCAAAATGACACAGGAGGAAATAATGGCACAGGCAAATTTACCCCGTATTACTGCACGGATTGATTCGGCAACACAAGAATTATTGCTTAATGCAGCGGCTTTAGTTGGGATTTCCAGCATTAATTCTTTTGTACTTAACGCTGCGATAGAAAAAGCGAATGCGATTTTACAAGCGGAAAAAATAACGCAATTTAACGATGAAGATACTCGCTTATTGCTACACTACTTAGATAACCCACCGGCACCGAATGAACAGTTGAAAGCTCTTTTCCAAAATAGTGAAAAGGGATAAACAATGGAAATTCAGTTGTTAAATACGAAAGTGCATAATCGAGCGGAGTTTGATTGTGGTAATCAAAGTTTAAACCTGTTTTTGCGACAAATGGCAAATCAGCAGGCAATAAAAGATACCGCCCGAACCTATGTGTTGGTCGAGCCACAAAATCCAACGGAAATTGTGGGATTTTATACTTTAACGATGACAAGGTTAGAATTAGCTGAGTTACCTGATAGTTTACAAAAACAGTCAAAGTTTCCCCTTTCAGCTGGGCTGTTAGCTCGCTTGGGAATTGATAAAAAATATCAACATCAAGGTTATGCTAAAATACTTTTGCGTGATGCTCTGAGAAATATTTATCAAGCCAGTCAAATTATCGGTTTTCCGATTATTGTTGTAGATGCTAAAGAAGGTGTAGCTGATTTTTATCAGAAGTATGGCTTTATGCCGATTCAACAAAGCCCGACTCGCTTATATTTAATGGTGAGAACTCTAGAAAAATTATTAGAATAAGCTGAATATAATGAATTACAAAAATCCCCATTCTGTTCTCGTCGTGATTTATGCCGAAAAAACTCGGCGGGTCTTAATGCTCCAACGCCAAGACGATCCAACCTTTTGGCAATCGGTAACAGGGACGATTGAAACAGGGGAAACACCTTATCAAACGGCATTGCGTGAAGTGAGAGAAGAAGTCGGAATTGATATTTTTGCTCAAAATTTATCCCTTTATGACTGCCGATATAGCGTGAAATTTGAGATTTTTCCGCAATTCCGTTATAAATACGCCCCCGATATTACGCATAACACGGAACATTGGTTTTTATTGGCATTGCCCGATGAGATCGAACCGATATTGACGGAACATTTGGCGTATCAATGGCTTTCGGTAGATGATGCGGTGGCACTCACCAAATCACCAAATAACGCCGAAGCGATTGCAAAATATTTAACAATCAACTCCCCTCTTTAGAAAAGAGGGGCAGGGGGAGATTTGATAGCAATGTCAAATTCTCTTATGAGCGAGAAGCAGTTCTGCCAAATCTCCCCTAACCCCTCTTTGCTAAAGAGGGGGATTTTTTCAAAACATAATAAAGAAGGAAACAAGAGAATGGCTGGTCATAGTAAGTGGGCTAACATTAAACACCGCAAAGCAGCGCAAGATGCGCAACGCGGTAAAATTTTTACCAAATTAATTCGTGAATTGGTGACAGCTGCAAAATTGGGCGGTGGTGACGTGAATTCAAACCCACGTTTGCGTGCGGCGGTTGATAAAGCGTTATCTAACAATATGACGCGCGATACCATCAACCGTGCGATTGATCGCGGAGTGGGTGGCGGTGACGATACTAATATGGAAACCAAAATTTATGAAGGTTACGGTCCGGGTGGAACGGCTGTGATGGTTGAGTGTCTAAGTGATAATGCAAACCGCACTATTTCACAGGTTCGTCCGAGTTTTACTAAATCCGGCGGTAACTTAGGGACCGAAGGTTCCGTGGGTTATCTTTTCAGTAAAAAAGGGTTAATTTTAATTGCTGATGCGGATGAAGATGCATTGACGGAAGCGGCAATTGAAGCCGGCGCTGATGATATTCAGCCGCAAGATGACGGTAGCTTTGAAATCTACACAGCTTGGGAAGATTTAGGCACCGTGCGCGACGGTATCGAAGCAGCAGGTTTCAAAGTCGAAAATGCGGAAGTGACAATGATTCCGTCAACTACAGTAGATTTGGATGCGGAAACAGCACCAAAACTTCTCAAACTGATTGATTTGCTGGAAGATTGTGATGATGTACAAAACGTTTATCATAATGGTGAAATCAGTGATGAGGTCGCGGCTTTATTGTAAAGCCATCCATTGTAACTAAAAGTGAGGGAGTTCCCGATGAAACACGTTAAATTCACAGCGACAGCCTTAGCTGCTTTAATCTTAGCGGCTTGTTCACAAACCTCAACCCCTGTTGAAAGCGTACCGCAAGCAACGGTTCAGGAAACTGTTCCTGCTAACGTTCAAGTGAACGAGCAGAAATTAGCGACTACAGCAAAAAGTGTTGCTTATTTCTGCGACGGTAATTTAGTCAGTGCGGCTTATACCTTTGACGGTCAAAATGCGAGAGCCGCAGCAGTTAGAGTGGGGGAAAACCTCGTGACGGATACTTTAGTTCGTGATGTGACCAATACGGATTTTGCTTCTTTCGTTTCGGCAAATTATGTTTGGAATGTGGAGCCCTCTCTCACGTTAGATACTTTCGATAAAGCCAAAGCGGTAATGTTGACTCGGAAGGGCGGCAATAGTGATGTGGTTTTGGTGAAAAACTGTAAAATCAGATCAGCAGCAACGGCTAAGTTAAACCAATAAAT
Source organism: Glaesserella sp. (assembly GCF_041814905.1). NCBI lineage: Bacteria > Pseudomonadati > Pseudomonadota > Gammaproteobacteria > Pasteurellales > Pasteurellaceae > Glaesserella > Glaesserella sp. The sequence continues at coordinate 8,057 of NZ_JBGXYA010000083.1, forward strand.
CTTAGCCGGATTAACAAGCGGTCGGAAATGCAACATTTTTTGCAAATCCGTCCGCTTTTTTATGCGGAACAACGTATGGCAATTATTTTAGGCATAGATCCCGGCTCGCGCGTAACCGGCTATGGGGTTATTCGTCAAGCAGGGCGGCAACTTCAATATCTCGGCAGCGGTGCTATTCGGACTTCCGTGGACGATTTACCCACCCGCTTAAAGCGTATTTATGCCGGTGTAACGGAAATCATCACTCAGTTTCAGCCCGATATGTTTGCGATTGAACAGGTATTTATGGCCAAAAATGCCGATTCTGCCTTAAAACTCGGGCAAGCAAGAGGAACTGCGATTGTGGCGGCGGTTAATCATGATTTGCCCGTATTTGAATATGCAGCACGTTTGGTGAAACAGACGGTGGTAGGAATTGGTTCGGCAGATAAAATTCAAGTACAAGAGATGGTAACCCGTATTTTACAGCTTTCGGACAAGCCGCAAGCCGATGCGGCGGATGCGCTGGCGATTGCCATTACTCACGCTCATTCGATTCAACATTCCCTTACCGTTGCCAATCATAGCAAGCAAGCCGTGAGTTCTGAAAAAGAACAAATGCTTGCGTTAATGAAAACCCGTTATAGTCGCGGGCGTTTCAGGTTGAAAGGCTAACAAGCGGTAGGTTTTGCCGTAAATTTTGCAAAATATAGTCCATTGCCGACATTCCCGTTGAAAGTTTATGCCGAAAAATATGCAGGGCGTTGGAGTGTTGGGCATAAATCACTTCGTTAATATCCGGACCTTGTTCGATATTCCATTGCTGCCCTGCGCGGGCAACGATATCGGAAATCGTCAGGCGTTTAATCTCTGCGCGAATATTGATCCAAAATGCGGCTTGCGGCTTCGTTTGCGGATGACGGTAAATATTCGACCCGAGCCACACTAAGGTTCCTTCTCCCACAGGATCGAGCGTTACTAAGATTTGTACTTCAAATCCTTTCGTTTTTAGTAATTGAGATAAATGTGCCGCATTCCAACCGCCTAAACTGTGTCCGATCAGATAGATCAAATCATTTGGTTTGAGTTTGCTTAGCACATTTTTTTCAATATCTTTTAAGTGATAAATACGATTATAGCCGTAAGTGTGAATAAAAATACGCTCGATGGAACCGAACTCTTTTTGTAATGCGAGCAAAAAACGTTGGCGGGCGCGGTTGATATGACGTAGCGGACCGATAAGATAATAGGGTTCTTGATCGGCTGCGCCGCCGATAAAGAATATGTGGGCATTAGCATAAGACATATAAATCTCCGAGTAATGTTCCCCTCTACAAGAAGGGGAACGGGGATTTATCAGATGGCTGCGGTAACGACAATTTCAACTTTCCAATTCGGATTGGCAAGTTTTGCCTCAATAGACGCTCGAGGCGGTGAATTGCCTGACGGCACCCATTCGTCCCATGCGCGGTTCATTTCATCAAATTCGATCATGTTGGTGACAAATACTTGTGCCATAAGAATACGGCTTTTATCCGTTCCCGCTTCTTCTAACAATTTGTCAATTTCCGCCAATACCTGCTTGGTTTGACCGTACATATCTAAAGAATCATCTTCAGGCACTTGTCCGGCAAGGTAGGCAATCCCGTTATAAACCGCCATTTCAGACAGGCGTTTACCGACTTGAAAACGTTGAATCATCTTTTTTCTCCTGATAAAACAAGCGGTGAGTTTTGTCGATTATTTTGCAAATTATCGCCGAAATCCCACCGCTTGTATCATTATTCTACTTTCACAATCCAGCCTTCCGGCGCTTCAATATCACCGAATTGGATTCCGACCAGTTCATTATACAGACGCTTGGTTACCGGACCGACTTCCGTTTCGGAATAGAAGACGTGGAAATTATCGTGGTATTGAATTCCGCCAATCGGGGTAATAACGGCTGCCGTACCGCATGCGCCGGCTTCGGTAAATTGATCCAATCGGTCAATATAGACGTCACCTTCAATCGCTTCCATTCCTAAACGTTCTTTTGCCAAATAAAGCAGTGAATATTTGGTAATACTCGGCAGAATAGACGGAGAATTTGGTGTGATGAATTTATTATCAGCCGTAATGCCGAAGAAGTTAGCGGAACCGACTTCTTCAATTTTAGTGTGTGTTTTCGGATCCAAATAGATACAGTCACCGAAATTACGTTCTTTCGCCAATTTACCCGGATACAAACTCGCCGCATAGTTACCGCCGACTTTTGCTGCGCCGGTACCGTAAGGCGCGGCACGGTCGTATTCGGAAACTAAAAAATTGGACGGGGCTAAACCGCCTTTGAAATAGGCACCGACCGGGCAACAGAATACGCAGAAAATAAATTCCGGTGCGGTACGAACACCGATATTTTCACCGACACCAATGACAAACGGGCGTAAATAAAGCGTTGCACCGGTACCGTAAGGTGCAACCCATTCTTCGTTTGCTTTAACGACTTCCTTACAGGCGCGGATAAAAAGTTCTGTCGGTACTTGCGGCATTAATAGGCGGTCGCAACTGTCTTGCATCCGTTTAGCGTTTTGATCCGGACGGAAAAGGTTGATTGAACCGTCTTTACAACGATAGGCTTTTAATCCTTCAAAACATTGTTGTCCGTAGTGTAATGCTGTGGAACCTTCGTTAATGTGGAGGGTATTGTCTGTGGTTAATTCACCGTTATCCCACGCACCGTCTTTCCAGTGAGCGATAAAACGATAGTCTGTTTTAATATAAGAAAATCCAAGATTTTGCCAGTCAATATTTTTTGTCATTGTTGTGTTCCTTTGTATGAAAGCGTTGGATATAACGTTACACTATTCTAAAGGAAATTAACAATTTAGGCGGAAAATTTTATTAATTTTTAGAAAATTTTGGCTTTTTGTAGCAGGATTCTTAGATTCTGATAGAATAGGCACATTTTTAGGAATAAAAAAACCGCCCAAATCGGGCGGCAACTAAACCAAAATAGGTTCAAAATATACAGGAAGTGAAACGAGTAACTTTTGTTACTCTAGTCTAGTTTCCTAGACCAATATGCAAACACAACATCATACTTAAAATTTATAATAGCTAAGATAGCTATCACTATCCGTTTAAGTATGGTGTGAATTTTAGAGTCGTTTGACCAGTTAGACAAACGAGATTTTTTTATTTTATTAATCAAAAAAAGTAATGTGATAGATTCCGTCATCTATCTAACCCTACAGTTAATTATATGAACAACAAAAAACTACCTCCATTAAATGCATTGAAGGCGTTTGAGTCCGCCGCCCGTCATTTAAATTTCACCAAAGCAGCAGATGAGTTATTTGTCACTCAAGCGGCGGTGAGTCATCAAATTAAATTATTAGAAGATTTTTTAGGCATTCAACTGTTTCATCGGCGTAACCGATTATTAGAACTGACGGAACTCGGTTTGCAATATTTTGATGATATCCGGCCACTTTTAGAGCAGATTTCTAAAGCAACAGATAAAATTCGAGCTAAAAACAGTCGTCAGATCTTAACCATCAGTGTTCCGCAGACTTTCGGTATGCATTGGCTTGTTCCGCGTTTAAATGATTTCCACGAAAGATTTCCGGATATTGAAGTGCGGATCAAAGGTGTCGATCAAGATGAAGGACAGTTAGGTAAAGAAATTGATGTGGCGATTTATTATGGATCAGGTAAGTGGGAAAATGTGGAATTTATCCGCCTGTCTGAAGCGCCACTGGTTATTTTAGCTTCTCCGCGTTTTCTGGAACGAAATCCGCTTAACAAACCCGAAGACTTGATCGGAAAAACATTATTACACGTATTTAGCCGCAATAAGTGGAAAAGAACCATTGAACATTTTGGATTAAATCATGCTATTGATGTGGAAGAAAGTGGTTCTATGTTCAGTCATACTTTTATGGCGCTACAAGCAGCAATGCACCAACAAGGTATTGCAATTGCGAATAAAATTTTGGCTCAACACGAATTGGCTCAAGGTAATTTGATTGAACCTTTTCCAACCGGTTTAAATGACGAAAAATCATTTTATGTCGTTTTTCCGCCACAAATGGCAGAAGTTGCCAAAGTGCAGCATTTTGTGGATTGGATAACCCAAGAAATTCGTCGTGAATAAATAAAAAATCAAGGCGTTTAAACCGGATTTAAACGCCTTTTTTCAGTTTCTTTACTTTTTACTTCTCTACAGCATCGGCTTTAAGAATACCGATAGCATCATTTAAGCCTTCTTCTCTATTCAAATTTTTAAACCGAGTTTCGCCAACAATAACTTCTCCGTTTTTGCCGTACATCGCACCAGTAAATTCGCCGACTTTATCATCGCCTTGGTATAAATAAGGTGTAACCAGTGTGCCATTTGAATTCACTGGTGTTGGTTTTAATTGCCATACTTCATTTTCATTTGGACCCAAAATATCCAAATTCAACGTTTTGCTGTCAACTTGATAGTCACCGATAATTTCTGCATCCATAGGTTCGGCAGATATATCTCCCTGATAGAAATAGTTCATCTTTCCTTTATAAGTCATATCTTCAACGGGGCTGGATCGTGGCGCACTATCGTCGATTGCCAACAGCTGTATATAAGTAGGATCGCCATGACTGGCGCGTCCAAAATCATAGCCGTAATAACCGAACATATAGCCATCTTTATCTACCAATTTTTCTACTAAATGCTGACCGGAGGAAAGCGCCTCACTACCCATTAGTTTGATATTTTGATTCTCATCAAGAATTACGACGGTTTTTGCACCATCATAACCAGGAATATCCCACTCTCGTTTTAAACGTTCAAAAACTGCTTTATGTTGTGTCAACAGTGTATCTTGAGTGACTTCTTTTTGAGGAAACTCAACAGGGTATAATTCACCGCTTGCATCATCGGTATCTATTTCGCTTCCGTTTCTAACTTCATCTGGTTTTTTAATCTCTTCTTCTGTGGTGTTTGAGGCAATATCAGAAGATTGTTGATTCTCTTTGGTGGTACCTTCTTCGGTTTTAGCTTTTTCGGTTTTAGCTTCTTCAGTCTGTTGAGATGAGTTTTTTTCGGAATCTGCCTCACTTTGTCCGGATTGGGTAGATTGATTACTTAAAGCGCTATTTACCGGTTTAGACGAATCTCCATGATTACAAGCGCTAAGGATAATTGCAGAAAGTAAGGTAAGACCAAATTGAGTTGAACGTTTCATTTAAGACATCCTAATAATTAATATGTAAAATAATAAGAGTTTTATAAAAATCATAAAGATTTACTTACATATTTTAGCAAGTTAGTTTTAGAAAAGTGATAAAATTTACATAATGAGAGTGAATTAATTATTTGAGTAATAAATAAAAGAGGCTAACGCTCTTCATTACTTCGAGGTTAACCTCTTTAATTTAACATAATGATATAACGAGGATTTTTAAACTATTTTTTTTCACCGACTAAAATACCGGACCAACGATCATTTTCAGCATAACCAATGATGAATTTTTTGTCATTGGCATCAGGAGCCGAGTCGATAAATTTAATATCTATGACCGCTTTATCCATTCCCGGCGTATATTGCGTACCACTTTCCGTTAAATGCGCTTGGATAATCTCGTTATTTTCAGTAGCCTGAATTTCCAATCCGTTTATCGTCCCTTTAAAGGTAAAGACTGGAGCGTCACCGACATTTTTATCAATAATATTTCCTGTTGCGACCCCTCCATCAAACTGAAGATTTACATCACCTTTTTTCACAATGCGTGCGACATAATCGTTGTTATGGGGGATTGCCCCGTAGATAAAACCATCCGCTTTATGATAAGTCGCCGTTAAATCGGCAGGTATACTTTTATTGATACGATTTTCATCAACTAATGCAAAATATTGGCGATAGCGATCGTCCGCATTAATCGTATAATTACTCGGTGAATCACTGTAATGACCGTAGAATATGTTATCGGCAAGGGGATAAATTTCATAATCGTTATGCTGTATTAGTGTATTAATTTCACTCAGTGGTAGGACGATTTGCTGTTTGTCTTCAAGAATTAGGTTTCCGTGTTTGTCGAAAGTGTCTTCACCTTCTCTTCGTTTAAATGTGTAAAGATTTATTGTTTGGGTTTCTTGATTAAATTGAGCCTTCCCAAACGTTTGGTAGTTTGTCTTAATTTCCGGTAATTCAACTTTCGGTACTTCAGGCTGTTCAACTTTCGGTACTTCAGGCTGTTCAACTTTCGGTACTTCAGGCTGTTCAACTTTCGGTACTTCAGACTGTTCAACTTTCGGTACTTCAGGCTGTTCAACTTTCGGCGTTTCAGGTTGTTCAACTTTCGGCGCTTCAGGTTGTTTAACTTTCGGTGCCTCAGGTTGTTGGACTTTGGATTGATCGACTTTTCCTGATTGGGAAGGGGGATTTGTTCCGCTACTGCCACCGCTGCCGCAAGCGGTTAAAATAACGGCGGAAAGTAGGGTTAAACTGAATTTAGCTGAAACTTTCATTTCAATGCTCCTATATAAACACACACAAAAAAATAGTAAAAAAATTAAAAATAAATCCATAAAATGGGAATGGGTATTTTAATAAATTTAATAAAAAAGATGAGTAAATTTACATTTAAACGGCACGATTGATTATTTTTATATCAAAAAGTATCAAAAGATATAAAAAATGAGCTAGAATAGCATATCAATACAAGCGGTTAGATTGAGCAAATATTTTGCAATCTAACCGTTTATCTTTACGGGGAGAACCATGAAATACCAATGGATGTTGTTTGATGCGGATGAAACGTTATATTCGTTCAATTCCTATTTAGGTTTAAATACGATGTTAAAGCGTTACGGCATTGATTTTACACAACAAGATTACGATGAATTCCAAGCGGTAAATAAACCGTTATGGGTTGCGTATCAAAATAAAGAAATTAATGCGGACGAATTAAAACATCGACGCTTTGCCAAACTTTCGGCGCAGACAGGGCAGTGTGCAAACACCTTGAACCATGAGTTGATGGAAGAAATGGCTTTAGTCAGCTTACCGCTTGTCGGCGTCGAGTCTATGTTAAGTACATTGTACGGCAGAGTAAAAATGGGGATTATCACCAACGGTTTTAATGCTTTACAACAGAAACGTCTTAGAAATACGGGGACGGAACGTTTTTTTGAGATAGTGATTACTTCCGAGAATGTTGGTGCGGCAAAGCCTGAGCCAAAGATATTTGAGTACGCGTTTTCTCAAATGGGTGAGTTTGATAAATCAAAGGTTTTGATGATCGGCGATACTTTGGCTTCCGATGTATTGGGCGGAAATCAAGTCGGTGTCGATACCTGTTGGTTTAATCCGCATCAACATAAAAATGAAACAGCCATTCAGCCAACCTATGAAATTCATGACATTTTACAGCTTGTGGATATTGCAAGCGGTAAGATTTAAGCGAAAATTTGCAAAAACCGGAGTCATCATGAAACTACAGCAACTGCGTTATATTGTTGAGATTGTGAATCAAAATTTAAATATTACCGAGGCGGCAGAGAGTCTCTATACTTCTCAACCGGGGATCAGCAAGCAGGTTCGCCTCTTGGAGAGTGAACTCGGCATTAATATTTTTGAACGAAACGGTAAACATATTAAAGGACTAACGCCGGCCGGTGAGAAGATTGTTTCTATTGCACGTGAATTGTTGGTGAAGGCACAAAGCATTAAATCCGTAGCGGAAGAACAAACCCGACCGAATAAAGGTGTATTACGTATCGCAACGACGAATACTCAAGCACGTTATATGCTTCCGAAGGTCATTAATCAGTTCAAAGCGAAATATCCGGAGGTGAGCTTACATCTTCATCAAGGTTCGCCAAGTCAAATTTATGATGCTTTAATGGCCGGTGAAGTCGATTTGGCCATTACCACCGAAGCGCAATATTTATTTGAAAGTGCGATTTTACTGCCGTGCTATCTGTGGAACCGTTCAGTGATTGTCAAACCGGATCACCCGTTAGCCGAATTGGCGAAACAAAATCGTAAACTGACTGTCGAAGAGCTGGGTAAATATGATTTGATCACCTACACTTTTGGTTTTACCGGGCATTCTGATTTGGATCATGCTTTTAACAGTGTCGGGATTTTGCCAAATATTGTGTTTACGGCAACAGACGCCGATGTGATCAAAACTTATGTTCGTTTGGGTTTAGGTGTAGGTATCATGGCAACCATGGCGCATACTGCGGATGATACGGATTTGATTGCTATTGATGCAAGCCATTTATTTCAATCCAGCATGACTCAAATTGCATTTAAACGCGGTATGTTCTTACGCAATTATATGTATGATTTCATTCACTATTTTTCGCCGCATTTAACCAAAATGCAAGTTGAAAAAGCAGAACAATTAAGAGATAACAGTGCAATTTTACGTTTGTTTGAAAACACACAATTAGAGGAAAAATAATGAAATTTCTTAAAAAAGTGGCGTTAATCGCCGTTGCTTCCGTCGCTTTTATGAGTAGTGCAATGGCAGAAAATTTTAATATTAAATACAGTTCTAATTATTTAATGCCGGCATACGTCGATTTTAAATCGGACGGTAAGCAGTATTCCATTGTGTCTAAAATCAATGTGCCGTTATATAACATCGTGTTTACCAGTAAAGGTTATGAAAAAAATAACCAATTTTATATGCTCAGTTATCGAGATACCCGTAATGGTAAAAATTATGCGATTGCGGAACTGGATTCCAGTACAATTCAATACGGTAAAGTGAAAGAACCGCTTAAAAAAGAAGCGCTGACATTACCGACGTTTGATCTGTTCACTTTGGCATTCCAACTGAGTTATTACGAAAAATTACCTAACAGTTTCCAAACGACTAACGGCAAAAAGCTTTATCCGGCAGAAAACGTGGTGATTAACCAAACCACGAAAACAGTAAAATTAAAAGGTAAGAGTTATGATGAAATTACTTACCAATTTAAAACCGGTGATAAATATATTACGGTGAAGAAATTTGCCGGCGAAAAATTCCCTCGTTATATTTCTTATAGTCGCGATGGAGATAATTACGAGCTGACGTTTGACAGTTTTGTGAATTAGTCGCTTATTGCGTTATTTTTCAACGTCTCCATTTGCGGGAGACATCACAACAAGCGGTCAGTTTTAGCCCATTTTTTGCAAATTTTAGGCTGAAACCGACCGCTTGTTATATCGAAAATTTACGTACTTCCTTTAAATCAAATCCGACTGCGATGTTCTACCCGAACATTTGTATGTTCTATGCCTTCCTGATGTTCATAGTCATATTTAAAGCCGCGCAATTTAACCTGAATATTGTTTTCTTGAGCGTAGACATTAGTAAAGTCTTCCAGCAATTCAAGCACATCACTGGCAATATAAAGCGCTTTTTCCGCATTAATGGTAATTTTGGAATTTGGTTGAATATTTTTTAAAGTTTTCTTGATCGCTGCTTTATTTAAGAACGAAACTTCTTCGCCCAGCTCCAGCACAATTTCATCCGCATCGGCTAATTCTTCGCGGCTTAAATAGTAAGAACGTTTCATATTGCCGTACAAAATAAACAAAATGCTGATAACGAGACCGATTCCTACCCCTTTAAGCAGATCTAAGAACACCACCGCAATCATGGTTGCAAAAAACGGAATGAATTGGTAAATCCCTTTTTGCCAAAAGTGGAGGTAAGTTTTCGGCTGAGTGAGTTTATAACCGATTAGCACCAAGACCGCAGCCAAGCTTGCTAGCGGGATTTGATTCAATAATGTCGGAATCGACAATACGCAAATGAGTAACAATAAACCGTGAATAATCGCCGATAATTTATGTGTGGCGCCTGCATTGGCATTGGCGGAAGAACGCACGATGACAGAGGTCATCGGCAAGCCGCCGATAAATGAAGCCACAAGATTACCGATGCCTTGCGCTCTTAATTCACGGTTAGTATCGGTGATCCGACGGCGGACGTCCAAACGGTCAGCCGCTTCAATGGAAAGAAGTGTTTCGATAGATGCAACGACCGCAATAGTAACGCCGGTGACCCATACCACACTATTGGTAAAACCATTGAAATCAGGAAAACGGAGCAGACCTTCCGCTTCTTCTAATGAGTGAGGCACCGGTAATTGAACAAGTTGACTAGCGGGAATCGTAAGTGAGCTGTTAAAAAATAGAAAAAGGTTATTTAATAGAATGCCGGCAAAAACTGCAATCAAAGCGGAAGGGAGAAGCCTGAATTTCCGTAACCGTGGTGAATTATCCCAACCAATAATAATGGCAAGGGAAACGACCGCGACAATTACGGATCCGAAATGGATGTTATCAAGCGAACTAAATGTTTCCGATAAGCTTAGGCTACTGCCGAAGGCATAAGGAAGTTCTTTTAAAACGATAATAACCCCGATACCGGCGAGCATTCCTTCAATGACGGAAACGGGAATATAGTTGGTGATACTGCCGGCGCGTAGGATCCCCAACGTTAATTGGATAACCCCGGCAATGACCCCGGCACAGAGAAAAAGCTCAAATGTGCCAAGTTTGGTGATGGCGCTTAAAATAATGGCGGTTAATCCCGCAGCAGGACCGGAAACACTAATATGTGAAGTGCTGAGTACTCCAATCACTAAACCACCGACAATACCGGATAGAATACCAGACAAAGGCGGAGCGCCCGAAGCCAAAGCAATACCTAAACAGAGTGGTAGCGCGACTAAAAAAACGACCAACCCCGATGAAAAATTTTGTTTTAATAATTGTCCTTTGCTTTGCACGTTATTCATAATGACGCTCGCTTTGTTGATTGATGTGAATGCTATTCTAGTCCTTTTTATTTAAGAAAAATTTGGTTTAAATCATAATTTTTTCATTCAATAAAATTATTCGAATTGTTGTAGTTGTTCTCTTAAACCGCTTTGGCGTTGAACACGGATACTCACGGCCTGTTTCCACGTTTTTGCATCGCCGAATAGGCTGAATGTCGATTTAGCGCGAGTGACCGCAGTATAGAGGAGTTCTTTGGTTAACACCGGTGACGGCGTAAGTGGCATTATCATCAATGTATGTGTAAATTCAGAACCTTGCGACTTATGCACGGTCATCACATAAGCCGGTTCATAACTGGGTACACGGCTTGGAGAAATGCTGAGATATTCGCCGTTCATTTGGTTATCAAAATAGATGCGTAATTGCCCTTGCTCATCAGGCAACATAATGCCGATATCACCGCTGAAAATATGGTTTTGCGGTGCATTTTCGGTGATTAAAATCGGTTTGCCTACATAGCTGTCTCTACTGTGTTTAAAATGAATTAAGCGTGCTTGCAGTAAGGCTTCGGCAATCGTTTGATTTAACCGTTCAACGCCTAGCTCGCTCACCCTCAATGCCGATAAAAAACGTACTTTTTGGAATGCCGCAAACACCGCCGATACCGGTACTTGTTGCGGGGAAGCTTGGCGCTGTTTTACTAATGCCAAATAATCACGATAGAGTTCGACGGCTTTATGTACGACCATATCAACACAATATTGAATCCAACCTCGTTTTTCGCTGAATTCGGTCACCGACGGATAACCGTATAAATGCAGGTCATCAAATTGCGGATTTGCAAAAGTTTGCCAAGATCTGACCGCTTGTTGAGCGTTGATCTCTGCGGCTAAACGCCCGATACCGGAATTTTCGCCGAAACGATAGCTGTGACGCAGATGACATAATGAATCGCAAATCGCAGGAACTTGTGTATTTGCCGACTGAATCGGATAACCGGTCGTCTCCGTTAAATAAGCGCTATGTTGCGGGCTGTACCCGAAATGAATCAATTCACCTAATTCGCCCATCATATTTCCGGCTTCAACAGAGGCGAGCTGATCTTTATCACCGAGCAAAATAAGGCGTGTTGACGGCTTTAACGCATTTAATAACTTATCCATCACAAATAAGTCGATCATTGAGGCTTCATCAACTACCAATAAATCCAGATGAAGCGGATTGGTTTGATGATAACGCGGGGTATCGCTGTGCGGCATGATGCCGATCAGTGAGTGAATGGTCGACGATTTGATCGGAACGCTCTGTTTCACGGTTTCGGGTAAGTCTAATTCTGCAAGACTGGCAGAAATCGATTCTTTTAAACGCGCTGCCGCTTTACCGGTTGGTGCTGCAAGGGCAATATTTAACGGTGAGCGACCTTGTTTTAGTTGTTTGAGTTGCAATGTGGCTAATAACATTGCAACCGTGCGGGTTTTGCCGGTTCCCGGTCCGCCGGAAATTAAGCAAAACCGTTTGGCTAAGGCGGTGGCAACGGCCACTTGTTGCCAATCAATTTTCGCCTGTGGTGTGAACAGGGTGGACAAAATTGCTTTGTTCAGTTCGATCGTATTTGCATTTTGTTGCTCAATACTGACCGCTTGTTGTAGATAACGGGCAATTCGATTTTCCGCCTGCCAATAACGGTAAAAATAGAGGCGGTTTTGCTGAAAGAGTAGGGGCGCCACGTTGGACGGCACTTGGCTAAAAGCGATATGGTTATCTAATGTCTGCTGCCATACAAGCGGTGAGATATGACCGATTTTTTGCAAAATATCTGCGATAAAATCACGTTTGAGATTTTTGCCGGATAAATTAAACAGATTGTGCAAAGAAAGTTTTTCTAGGTGAATACAGCTGTCACCTTGCATCACTTGATATGAAACTAAAGCACTTAATAAAACGGCTAAGTGTTTTTGAGTTTCCGTGTAAGCGATATGTTGTTGTTTTTGATCGATCAATTTAGCAAATTGATAGTTTAACTCGGAAATTATCTTTTCTGATTTAAGATCCTGAAGCAGTTTGAGCATAATTAGCGATAATCTGAGAGAACAAATGCGTGGTGATTAGTATATATAAAAAATCCACGCAAGTAGCGTGGATTTTGGAGGTTAAATATTGAAATTATTCAACACGTAAAATACGGCAAGTATTCGTACCGCCTTCTTTAATTTCACTACCGTGAGTTAATAGTACGAGGTCGCCGGTCATCAAATAACCTTGCTCTTTTAATAATGAGAGCGCTTTTTTCGCACCGTCGATAGTACGGCTGTCTTGATCGTAATATACCGGCGTAACACCACGGTATAATGCACAACGGTTCAATGCTTTTTCATTACGTGAAAGGGCATAAATCGGTAAACCTGAGCTAATACGGCTCATTAATTTTGCCGTTTCACCGGAGTTGGTTAATGCGATAATTGCAGAAACGCCTTCTAGGTGGTTTGCCGTATACATCGCAGACATTGCCACCGCTTCGTCTACGGTTGTAAATTTGTCTTCCATGCGATGACGGGATACATTGATACTTGGCATCGTTTCCGCACCTAAACAAACTTCCGCCATCGATCTGACCGTTTCAACCGGATAATCACCGTTTGCCGTTTCACCGGAAAGCATCACGGCGTCAGTACCGTCTAATACCGCATTGGCAACGTCCATCACTTCCGCACGGGTTGGCATTGGTTTTTTGATCATCGATTCCATCATTTGCGTTGCCGTAATAACGACACGATTTAAACGACGTGAACGACGGATAAGTTTTTTCTGAACACCAACTAATGCCGCATCACCGATTTCGACACCTAGGTCACCACGGGCAACCATGATAACGTCTGCGCCTAAGATGATGTCGTTCATGGCTTCTTCAGTCGCAACAGTTTCCGCACGTTCTACTTTTGCCACGATTTTGGTTTCTAAGCCTGCTTCACGCGCTAATTGACGAGCATAGTTTAGATCTGCACTGGATTGCGGGAAAGAGACTGCAAGGTAGTCTACGCCGATTTTCGCCGCAAGTTTGATATCTTCTTTATCTTTTTCGGTTAACGCCGGCGCAGATAAGCCGCCGCCTAATTTGTTGATCCCTTTATTGTTGGATAACGGACCGCCGACAGTGACTTCGGTAAACACTTTTGCACCATCGATAGAAATCACTTTTAATTGTACGTTACCGTCGTCTAATAATAAAATATCGCCCGGTACAACATCATTTGGTAGATTTTTATAATCTAAACCTACCGATTCTTGTGTACCTTCACCTTTCGGAAGGTTTGCGTCTAAAGTAAATTTATCACCGATATTTAAGAAAATTTTGCCGTCTTTGAATGTTGACACACGGATTTTCGGACCTTGTAAGTCACCTAAAATTGCAACGGTTTTCCCTAAACGCTTTGCAATTTCACGTACTTTTTCCGCACGACCGATATGATCTTCCGGCACGCCGTGAGAGAAGTTCATACGAACCATGTTTGCACCTGCTGCGATCACTTTTTCCAAAGTGTTGCCGCGATCTGTTGCTGGACCCATAGTACACACGATTTTGGTTCTTCTGAGTTTACGAGACATTATTGATTTACTCCAATTGATTATGAAAATAAGAAATCTTTGCTGAGTAGCTTGCAACTACAAAAAACGGCGTGCATTATACGCTCAATTTAAATGAGTTTAAACAATAGAAATGAGGTAAACGATGAATATTTGGATAATGCGCCACGGGGAGGCCGGTTTTAATGCGCAAACGGATAGTGAAAGATCATTAACCGATTTTGGCAAAGCGGTGGCGTTTCAACAAGGAGAATGGCTGGTTAATCGCTTTATAGATCAAAAAATCCGTTTAGATAAAATCTTGATTAGCCCGTATTTGCGCGCTCAACAAACGGCGGACTGCTTGTTAAAAGGGATGCAAGCGGTCAGTTCGGAGCAAAATTTTGCAAACATTTGTGAAACTTGGTCAGAGATTACGCCGACCGGTGATTTGGATAATGTCTTAAATTATTTGCATTTTTTACGGGATGAAGGCGCTGAAAATGTCTTGATTGTCTCACATTTGCCATTGGTCTTTGATTTGGTTTATGAGTTGACTAATTATCGGGAACAGGTACATTTTTATCCGGCGGTGATTGCGGAAATGGCGTGGGAAACGAAATATGCCGAACTGAAAGACGTCTCCATGCCGTAACCGTTTAATAATGGGGATGTTCCCCATTATGATTCAAATCACAATATCCGTTTCCGCAAATTTGACGGCAAGAAAATCCAATAACAAGCGGGCGGAGGGCTGTAAACTTTTTCTTGAGCGGTAAGCGGCGTGAACCATATATTTAGGGAGTTGCCACTCTTCATTTAACACCAATTTCAAACTGCCTTGTTTTAATGCCTTACGTACGATGACCTCGGGCATTACGGCGATACCGACGCCATTAACCGCATTTTTATGTAATAAATCAAGGTTCTCCGTAACAAGTTTGGGACTGAAGCGGACAGTTTTATTACCGTGTGTGCGATGTTCAAATTCCCAATAATGATGAATGTTTCCCATTAACACCGGATAGTGTTTTAATTCTTCCGGATTGTTTAAGGTTTTTTCCACTAATTTCGGGCTTGCTACGACCAGATGCTTAGACAAACAAAACGGTTTTGTCACAATGTCACTGTCTTTTAACGGCCAAGAGCGTACGCGCAGAGCGAAATCCAAGCGTTCCGAGATCAGATCGACTTGGCGGTTGGTGCTTTCGACATAAAGATCGATTTCGGGATATTGGGTGATAAAATCGACCAACATATCATTGACATAGAGATCAAGTAACGCCACCGGGCAACTTAAGCGGATTTTGCCTTTGGATTCCGAATATTGCTCGATAAAATCTTGAGCTTTTTGAACCTGCTCGACCAATTCTAAGCAATATTCATAGTATTGCTGCCCAATATGGGTCACCTCAAATTGGTGTGTTGTACGTTGAATCAGTGCCACACCGAGATATTTCTCCAACTTGGCAATACGGCGGCTGATCGTCGCTTTCGGCATGCAGAGCAGCCGACCGGCTTCACTGAAACTCCCCGCATTAACGACTTGTACAAAAAGATAGAGATCGTTTAAGTCTAGATGATTTTTCATTTCGCTTGTTCCAAATATGCAACGGCGTAGCCAAGTTTTGTGGCTACTCACTAATTGCATTTAGTTCTATATTACACAGCATCGCTTTGCGATTGAAACGAAGTGAAAACAATGTGGCAGTTGTTTTTATACTTAGGAAAGTGTTTGATTTATATATTAGATAGGAGATGCCAATGAGTCAAGCTGCAAATTTTAACGGTGAAATTCCACGTATTAACCCTGAAGACGCAGTGATGTTATTAATCGATCACCAAAGCGGTTTGTTTAATACCGTACGCGATTTAAACGTGCGTGAACTTCGTGCAAATGCCGTGACATTAGCAAAAGTCGCCACGCTTGCCAAAATGCCGGTGATTACCACTGCATCCGTACCGCAAGGTCCTAACGGTCCGTTAATTCCTGAAATTCACCAAGTGGCGCCTCATGCACAATATGTGGCTCGTAAAGGTCAGATTAACTCTTGGGATAACCCGGATTTTGTTGCTGCCGTTAAAGCAACGGGTAAAAAACAATTAATCATTGCTGGGACGATTACCAGCGTTTGTATGGCGTTCCCTGCCATTTCGGCAATCGCGGAAGGTTATCAAGTTTTCGTGGTAATTGATGCGTCGGGTACTTATTCAAAAATGGCGCAAGAAATTACCTTGGCTCGCGTTGTTCAAGCCGGCGCGGTACCGATGGATACCGCAGCGGTCTGTTCCGAAATTCAACGCACTTGGAACCGTCCTGATGCGGCAGAGTGGGCAAAAGCCTATGAAGCGGTCTTCCCTGAATATCAACTATTGATTGAAAGCTATTTAAAAGCGCGTGAAGTTGAACACAATCACGAGCAGTTGGATTCAGAGCGTCAATAATTTGATTACTCAGACCGCGAAATTGCGGTCTGATTTTTAATATTTTTTGGAGAAATAAAAATGACAAAACCTTATGTTCGCTTAGACAAAAATAATGCGGCAATGCTATTAGTGGATCACCAAACCGGTCTTTTATCTTTAGTGCGTGACATTGACCCCGATAAATTTAAAAACAATGTGTTGGCAACCGCCGATTTGGCCAAATATTTTAACCTTCCAACAATTTTAACGACATCTTTTGAAACCGGTCCGAATGGTCCGTTAGTGCCTGAATTGAAAGAGATGTTCCCTGATGCACCTTATATTGCACGTCCGGGCAATATCAATGCGTGGGATAACGAAGATTTCGTGAAAGCAGTTAAAGCCACCGGTAAAAAACAACTGATTATTGCAGGAGTCGTGACTGAAGTTTGCGTGGCATTCCCGGCACTTTCAGCGATTGAGGAAGGCTTTGATGTGTTTGTTATTGCGGATGCCTCTGGTACATTTAATGAAATGACTCGAGACGCAGCATGGCGTAGAATGGAAGCTGCGGGTGTTCAATTAATGACATGGTTCGGCGCAGCTTGTGAATTACATCGTGACTGGCGTAACGATATTGAAGGTCTCGGTACCTTGTTTTCAAATCATATTCCGGATTACCGTAACTTAATCACCAGTTTCAATACCTTAACTCAAAAATAGTGGTAAGAACGAGCTTTAAGGACGCAATAATGCGTCCTTTTGCGTATATAATAGAGCCTGAACAAGCGGTCGGTTACGTTCGATATTTTACACATTGACTTTACAATATTTGAATAAATAAGCCGGTCGTATCTTTATCATTCAATTTGAAATGTTATTTATCATAAGGAGTTTTTATGACTAAAATCGCTTTTATCATCGGTAGCCTCAGTCGCCAATCTCTAAATCGCCATATCGGGGGTTGTCTGTTACGGCATTAGTCGTGGTCGGTATTTGGATATTAAATCCACTTCGCCCCGAACTACTGCACAATGCAGGGATTGAAACGGCGGAATTATTGATTGTCGCCGTAGACGATAAACATCAAGCGACGCATATTGTCGAGCTGGCTCGTTCAATGAACCCGAATATCAAAATTATCGCCAGGGCATACGACCGCGTTCACGTCTTCGAACTTTATAAAGCGGGAGCCGACAAACAAGTACGTGAAACCTTTGATTCTGCCTTACGCAGTGGGCGTGCCGCATTAAAAATGCTCGGTATTGAGGAAGAGGTGGCGGATGAAATTTGCGATTATTACTTTGAACGTGATCGTCATCGAGTGAAATTAATGGCGGAAGTTTATGATCCTAAACTTGATCTTTTCAAAAACGAAGAAATGCGCAAAGTTGCTTTAGCCGAGGATCAGGAAACGATGCTTGAAATTCAAAATATCTTGGAAAGAGCAAGAGAAAATAAAGAATCGGGCTTCTTCAGTTCTTCACAATAACCAAACAAGCGGTGCTTTTTCATGAAAATTTTGCAAATTTTTCAACGAAAAGCACCGCTTGTCTTTGAGAGAAAATTATTTCAACTCCCTTGCCCCTTGATTATCCACCTTACAAATGTGAATAAAGCCTTCATTGTTTTGCAGATAATCTTTTTCAAGATAAGCGACCAGTTTTTGCGCATGTTCCAAATCCGGTGCAACGGCGAACATCGTTGGGCCTGAACCCGAAATACCCACCGCTAACGCCCCCAAATCTTTACAACCTTGGCGGACTTCGGCGAAGTTCGGCAGTAACGATTCACGGTACGGCTCGGCAATTAAGTCTTTCATCATAATTGCGGCAAGTACATCTTGACGAGTATGGCAAGCGTGTACGAAAGAGCCCAAATAGCGAGCCTGTGAGATCATATCTTGGCGGGTATAGCTTTTCGGCAAGATCGCACGGGCTTCCGCCGTGGAAACTTCAATCCCCGGATAAGCCAACACCCAATACCATTCGTCAAAGAAAGGAATCGGTTGGCAGATGTTGCCGAGCGATTGGGTCATCAGTTGCAAGCCGCCCAAATAGCACGGTGCCACGTTGTCGTAATGGATTGATCCTGAAATTCTGCCTTCTAATTCGCCCATCATTTCCAACAATTCCATTTTTGAAAACGGTTCATCGTGGAATTTATTCAGTGCTACGAGTGCAGCTACAATTGAGCAAGCACTTGAGCCTAAGCCTGAGCCAATCGGCATATTTTTCTCAAGGGTCAAGCGTAGATTTTTCACCACACCACCACGCAATTTCAAGCGCTCGCTAAACAGCACATAGGCTTGATAGACGATATTTTTTTGCGGTTCTTTCGGCAGTTTACGCACAAAATAACCGACACTTTCCAACTCAAACGGTTGATC
>NZ_JBGXYA010000084.1:0-7590 GCF_041814905.1 Glaesserella sp.
CCAATGGCGTGCGGACAACCCATATAGTCAAAATAACCATCACGTCCATTTTTCTCAACAACAATCAATCTTGCAATGATTAATAACTTCGCTCCTGCCGTACTATTTTTTAATTCAACTACACTGCCTAACGGTAACATTATTTACTCCTATCTTAACCAAATGCCATAATTTATAAGCACATTACCTAATATATATACATAAGCATAGACTGCAATATAAATATATTTTATTTTACTGTTCTCAAAATCAAAAGGGGTCTTTGTCAGAACACGATTCCAAATAATTTTAATCATACAAATCATTATAAAATTCATAAAATACACACCGAAATAAATCAAAATTATCATCGACACATCATAATGCCACGATGGCAATGAAAAAAAATACAAATACAATTTACTAATCAATGTATAAAGTATTATGCCAGATAACAAAATAAAAAAAGTCTTATAGAAATATCTGTTATTTCGTGTATAAAAAACTAAGAACGCGATACATAAACACAGTATATAATTAATCATAATTAAATATAGATTTCCAATCATCCCTCATTACACCATAGTTAACATCTACCTCTAAATCACCTTTTAAACCAAGTAATATAGCAAGCTCTCCGCTAACTCCGACTGTTGCAACTTCTTTATTTAAATCAATCAAAGTCTTTCCGCCCAAATCTCCACCAACAGAACCCGCACTACCGCCGAAACTTCCGCGAGCATTCAGGTATCGACTGTTTAACTCACCTTTGGCTTCAGCCTCGACCAGTGAAGCCTTGGCTTTAAGATTAATCTCACCACCATAAATATTATCTCTTCCACCGTATACTTTTGCAGTAGCCTCACCGCCGGCAGAACCTAATTTCCCTTCCAGGCTTCCACCTGCACCTAAATTTTTATCTCCCAGTTGTGCATTTACGGCTGCACTAGTAAAGACCCCTTCCGCTTTGGCAGAAATTCCGTTGTTGTTATCAAAATGCCCATCTGCAGCAAGTATCTTCGCTTTAAACCCTGCATTTTTTCCTTCAATAGACATATCCAGCATTTTCACTGAGGCGTTTCCATTTCCATAACTCGCCGTAAAAGCGGTTGCTTTGGAATTAATGCCGTTTTGATTATTATGGATATAACCGTCTGGAGAAGCATTGCGGGTTAACGTCCAAACTTGTGAATCCCCGCCTTCTCCTCCGCCGGCACCTCCGCTACCACCGGCAGCGCCACTTCCTCCACTTATTTGACCGCTTTCGCTTGGGGGAGCGTCGACGGACGGATTTAAATGAACTTCGCCACCGTTGATTTGAATCTCTTTACCTTGGATATCGATTTTTCCGCCGTTAAATAGCGTAATTTTGGCACCGGCCGTTTCTAAAATAATATTGCTGCTTAATGATTCAAAGGTGATATCTCCTTGTACCAATAATCGGTATTCCGCCCCGATAGAGGCAGAGGAATTTTTTAGAATCGTCGTGCTTTCATCGGCAATTACTTCTTTATAACGGTTTTTAACTACCGTAACTACCTGATTCCCCATTACTACTTCAGAATGGTTACCTTTCACGTTGGTACTGCGGTTATTCAATACTTTGGTATTCATATCCCGTTGGGCGTGGAGATTTAAACGTTGTCCGTTGGTGGAATCGTCCATCATAATGCCGTTATAGCCGCCGCCTTTATGGGTTTGAGACATCAAATCCATCTGCGGTTTAGCATTCGGAAAGCCGGCAGGTAACGGCATATTGGCATGATAAGTTCTACCGGTCACAATCGGCTGGTCAGGGTCACCCTCTAAAAAGTCCACGACAATTTCATGTCCGACGCGCGGGATCGCCATCATTCCCCAGCCTTTCCCCGCCCAAGGTTGAGTAACTCGAATCCAGCATGAACTGTGGTCGTTATATTGACCTTCTCTGTCCCATAAGAATTGTAGGCGGATACGCCCATATTTATCGGTATAAATTTCTTCTCCCGGCGGACCTGTAACAATAGCAACTTGCGGACCGTCAACACGAGGTTTGGTTTGTTGTTGAGGTCGCCACGTTTGGACCCGCGGAATAAATTCAAACCGGTTTGTGAGGGTTGTTGCGTTGTCACCGGCTTCAAGCTCGGAAGACTGTGGTTGTTGCCCTTCATATACAATACCGGTGAGCTGCCAAAATGTATTGAGACTCTCGTTAGGGTGGTTGTATAAACGGAATAATCGTCCGATTTGTAGTTCAGGGCTGTTACTTTCACCCCAACCCAGATGGGCATCTTGTCTTAAGCCGTCTAAACGGTATTGCGTATATTGTTTTCCTCGACTGTCTTTAAACCGTCCGGGGAAATCATAGTGTTCGTAGCCGGTCCGCTGGTGTTCGGCATCGTTGGCAGACGCATGAAATTGTGCCGACCAATTCGGTTTTTTAAATGTATAGTCTTTCAGGCTGGCTTCAGACGGACGAACCCGTTCGCTACGGTTAAAAGTGGTAATCCCTTTTTCCTGTAATTGTGCATTCTTATTTAAATTGTAAGGGATAAGCAGTGCTTGTTCGGTATTTAAAGTTTCCGCATCATCACTGAAAATCAAGCGATGTTGTCCGTCATGTTGCTCAAAGTAATAAAAAATCCCTTCCTCTGCGGTGATACGTTGCAAAAATTCAAAATCCGTTTCCTGATATTGAACACAAAACTCTCGAGCGGAATGCGGTTGGCGTAATACAAATGCGTAATCGGCAACATTATTTTCGTCTAACAGGGTAGAGAGAATGGTTTGAATATCTTTTTGCTGAAAAATACGGGAATTATGACGTAAGGTCGCCCGCCATAAATCCGGATAGATCTTTAATCGGTAATGGGTTAGGCGGAATCCGCTGTCGCCTTGCTCAAAATCCGCAACCATACCTGCAATGGTTTGCTGCTGCGTACCGTCTTGCCAAACGGTTAATATGGCACGATTATCCAATACCATCGCCGGAACAATAGCTGAATCTGCACTACTCAGTGTGATATCCAAACGATATAAATCGTTATAACGAGAATTTAAGCGGAACTCAATTACGGAAAAGAGCGTTGGGGAGAGTCCTTCGATTTCTAAGGTGAATTGTAAACCGCTTGGTGATCGTTTAAATAATGCGGTAAGCATATCTAACGGTGAACTGAATTCCGATGGGACTCCGCCGGTAAGAGCAGAAGATGATATTGGTTTGATTGCTTGTGAGATTTTTTGTACGCGGTGAATCACATCTTTTGCGACCGCAACAGCTTGAGTTGCTTGTGAAACAACCTGCTGAGCTTTAGCTGCTTGTGCTGCCAGTTTCTCATTGCCGAGTAAATCGGTTACAGAACTCACTCCGCCGGCAAGTGAAGCCGCAGAAGATAAATTAACACCTTGTTGAGCGAATTGTTTTACAGCATTCAATGCATTTGTACCGGTTGAAACGGCATTGGTTGCTTGAGAAATTTTACGCTGTGCCTTTTGAACCTGATCGCTTAAATTATCAGCGCCTACAATATCAGCGACATTGCCGGCTTGTTCAGTGACTTGAGCTAAATTATTTACATTAGATAAAAGGTCTTTTACCATCGGAATCTACCTTATATACTTATAATAGGAGCGGTTGATATTAACTTAACAATAATAGAATAACATAACTTTGGTTAGAAAAAGAAAAGTTTAGTTTGCAAATTTTGTATAAGAATATTGTAAAAAACATCTATTTACAGGATACTTAGTATTATTTTAAGCGAAAAGCCATTAAATAATATTAATAGCCAATAATATAAACATCCATATTAATCCCGAGAATATCCGCATTAAACGGATTAAGCTAACTTGAGACAACTATGACAACACATCAATATCACTTCAATGAAGGCACAATCACCTTGCCGGTATCGTGGCAAGACCAATCGATGAATGTATTTGTATTACCGGACGACAGCGGAATCAATTTAGTGATTAACCGAGTTGCGGTGCCGGTGGGGATGGGGGAGGAGGAATATTACCATCAGGTGATTCACCAATTTCAGGATAATTTAAAACATTATCGCGAGATATCCCAAGAGGTCGTGCAATTAGATAATAAGCCGGCGCATTTATTGGAATATCAATGGCAAACGCCGGAGGGGATAATGTATCAATGTACGTTATTGCAAATTCGCGGTCATTTATTACTGACCTTTACATATACGGCAAATACGCCGTTTACGAAAAAGCAACGTCAGGCGATGTTGGAGATTATTTATACGTTTAAATCGACGGCGGATAATTTAAACGCCTGATGATATAATGATTTTAAAGAGAATAAGAAGAGACGGTTTTCGTTATGGCAGAATCCCCAGATATCGTAGCGCGCATCACCCAAAATATAAATGCGTTCCAATATTCAAAAGTGCACATTACCGGTCCGTTGGAGGTTGTTACACCGGCTGCCCGGGTGGATGATATCATCAATCACACGAGTTTTTGGTCGGCGCTAGCCGGAGCGGTGGTAGGAGCGGTGGTGACAGCCGGTATTTTTGCGCTTGCGGCGGCGGGAGTTGCGGCGGTGGGGATTACCGGCGGATTAGCGGGTCCGATAGTGGCTGCGGCAGTGGGCGCCTTGGCGACGTTTGCGCTGTCGGGCGGGATATCACAGATAAGCGGTGCGGTCACAAAATTTGTGGATGAGGCGATAGGAGGAGAGCCGAGCGGGCCGATAATCAAAGGTTCGACAGACGTTTATGTGAACGGTAAACCGTTAGCGATGGCGGATTTAGAATTAAGTGTCGGTTGTACGCGTCATTCCCCACCGCCGAAGATAGCGCAGGGGAGCGAGACGGTATCGGTGAATAACAAGCCGGTGGCACGTAAAGGGGATAAGACGGAATGTAGCGCGACGATAGCGGAAGGTTCGCCGAACGTATTTATCGGTTCGGGGCAGGGGACTTACGTCGAGATGAAAAGCGAGTTTACCGGTTTTCAACGTGCGTTATTGTTTGCGGTGGAGTTTGTAATTCCGCCGACGGCGATATTTGGTAAGGGGATTGCGAAGGGGCTGGCGAAGGTCGGGAAGGCATTAGTAACGAAAGGTCCTCGCGTCAGTGCGGCAATTGCCGCCAGAATGGCGGGCAGGGCGGCGAAAGGATTGGCTACCGGAGCAGCCCGTAAAGCACAAAGCGTGGCGAAGGCGGCGAGAGCGGTGAGCAGGGGAGCTGCCAAAGGAGCAAAAGCGGTCGGTCGTGGTGTTGCTAAAGGCGCAAAAACGGTAGGAAAAGGGATTGGAAAAGGCGCTAAGCAAGCCGGCAAAATTGCGCGCGGTAAAACCTTAGGTTGTGCCAAATGTGCTTTTAAAAATAACAAAGGCATAAAACGCTTTACCGAAGCGGCGAAAAAGTTTGTTAAAGGCGACCCGATAGATGTTTTAAGCGGTCATATCGTTGAACAACGCACCGATTTCACTCTCGGTCAAACATTACCGCTGTCATTTATCCGTACCTGGTCTCGTCATAAAGACGAACAACAATCCGAAGGCTTGTGCGGACGTTTCTGGACGGACAACTTCTCCGAATATGCCGAAGTGTCCGACAACGGGCGGCACGTCAAAATTGCGACTTTTGAAGGCACTTATTTACGCTTTGCCTTGCCGCAAGGCGGTGCGGAATCGTTCAATCCCGACCACCCGAACTACGCACTGATTCGCCATCGCGAATATTTCGAGTTGTTTAATCGCGACACGCGTATTTCCAAACTCTTTTATTTTATTGAAACCGCGGAAATTGATGATGCCGATGCCGAATCGGCATCCGAATCCGAATCCGATTTGACTTTTCCGCCGATACCTGACGGACGCTATTTAATCTCCGCTTGGTTGGATACTTTTGATAATGCGGTACAGTTCCACTATAACGCACAGTCGTGGTTGGAATCGGTGTCGCACACCGACGGCATTATTCTCACCTTAACCTACCAAGGCGATTGGTTGCACCAAATCACCCGGGTGGACAATGGTCAGCAACAGGTGTTGGTAACGTATACTCAAGACGAACACGGACACCTTATCGAATCCGACGCCTTGTTGGATTATCACCTGTTTTACCGTTACGACAGCCGTTCCAATCTGACCCGCTGGGCGGATAATGATAAAACGTGGGTGGATTATCATTATGACGAACAGGGCAGAGTGATTCACAGCATCGGCGCGGACGGGTTTTATCCGGTGTGGTTTGAGTACGGTGAAAATCAAACCCGCGTACGCGACGGCAAGGGCAATGTCACCGTCACCGTATACGACTACGACCCGCATATCATGAAACCGCTTGTTATCACCTCGCCAAGCGGCAGACAAACCCGTTTTGCCTACGACCGTTACGGCAATTTGCTTACTCAAACCTTTGCCGACGGTTCGCAGGTGAGTTTTGATTACTTAGAGCAAACCGGCTTAGTCACAAGCTTTACCGACCCGTCGGGCGAACGTTGGCAGTACGGCTATGATGATAACGAACAACTGATTCGGATTGAAGACCCGATTGGGCGGGTGTGGCAGGCTGCTGAGCACAAAACCGATTCGCAAACCACCGCACTGTTTACCGCTCCGGACGGCAGTCAAACGGAATTTATCCGCAATGAATACGGTTTATTAACCCAAATTATTCGCAAAAATCACGGCGAAACGGGCCGCTTGCAGACGGCATTTTACCGTTACGACCCGCGTCACCGCTTGATTGAAAGCCAAGACGCCGAACAACGCCGCATTCAACTGTCTTATAATGCGGAAGACCAAGTCAACCAACTGAAAACCGCGAACGGTCATTTTTGGCATTACGGTTACAACGCACATGCCAAACTAACCAACACCGCGCGCCCGAACCAAAGTTCGGAAACCCACATCTACGACCGTCACGGCAACCTCACCAAATACACCGACGCCAACGGTGTCGTATGGCAATTAAAATACGGTGCCTTTGATTTGCTGATGGAAAAAATTGACGGTGAAGGTAACCGTTGGCAATACGCTTATGACAAAGACAGCTTAAAACTCCAAGAAGTCACCAACCCGAAAGGCGAACGTTACACTTACACTTTCAATGCCGACGGGCAGGTCGAAACTGAAACCGACTTTGCCGGTAATGTATGGCAGTATGCTTATAACGAACTCGGTCAATTACATCAATTGACCGACGGTGAAGGCGACAACGCCTATTACCATTACGAGACAAGCGGTCAGTTAAGCGAATTAATTTGCAAAGATAACCGCTATACCTACACTTACGACAAGGTCGGACGCGTCACCCAAATTCAATCCATCGACAGCACCTTGACCTATCGTTACGACGTCAACGACCGCATTGTCGAAGAAACGCAAAACAACCATAAAATCCACCGCACTTTTGATGATGAAAACCACTCGGTTACGCGCACGCTTATTCTTGAGGGGCAAGCTCCGATTGTTACGCGCTTCAAATATAACCAAGTCGGCGAACTCGTCCAACTGGATTTACCGAATACAAGCGGTCAGAAACAGCAATTATTTTGTAAATATGACGCCAACGGCAATGAGATTCAGCGCACTTCCAATCAGGGGTTTATTTTTAACCAACGCTTTGACGAGATGGACTGCCTGACCCATCAGCGGGC
>NZ_JBGXYA010000085.1:0-20383 GCF_041814905.1 Glaesserella sp.
ACCACGACGACCGTTATCTAATAACGCATCAACCGATTCTTGTAACATACGTTTTTCGTTACGCACGATAATATCCGGTGCGATTAAGTCTAAAAGACGTTTTAAACGGTTGTTACGGTTAATAACACGGCGATATAAATCATTCAGATCAGATGTCGCAAAACGACCGCCATCAAGCGGAACTAATGGACGAAGATCCGGCGGAAGTACAGGCAATACTGTCATTACCATCCATTCAGGCTTGTTGCCTGATTGAATGAATGCTTCTAATAATTTTAGGCGTTTGGTAATTTTTTTACGTTTAGTTTCTGAATTTGTTTCTTGTAATTCTTCACGTAAGACTTCACATTGGTGCTCTAAATCTAGGTCTTTAAGTAATGCTTGGATACCTTCTGCACCCATCTTTGCATCAAACTCATCGCCCCAACGCTCTTCAGCTTCCCAAAACTGCTCTTCGGTTAATAATTGACCTTTTTCAAGATCAGTCATTCCCGGCTCGATCACTACATAGCTTTCAAAATAAAGCACACGTTCAATATCACGTAACGGCATATCAAGGATTAAGCCGATACGGGACGGGAGTGATTTTAAGAACCAAATGTGTGCTACCGGGCAAGCCAATTCGATGTGTCCCATACGGTCACGACGGACTTTGGTTTGCGTGACTTCAACGCCACATTTTTCACAAATCACACCACGGTGTTTTAAACGTTTATATTTGCCGCAAAGACATTCGTAATCTTTCACCGGCCCGAAAATACGCGCACAGAAAAGACCGTCACGCTCAGGTTTGAATGTACGGTAGTTGATGGTTTCCGGTTTTTTCACTTCACCGAAAGACCACGAGCGGATCTTATCCGGTGATGCTAAACCGATTTTAATCACGTCAAAATCATCATTTGATTTAGATTGTGCTTTTAAAAACTTCACTAAGTCTTTCACTTTTTTGCCCCTGATTTGAGGTTTTTGTTCTTGAAATAGTCGCCCATTTCAACTGAAAATCTTTGGTTACAAGCGGTCGGTTTTTGCAAATTTTTTGCAAGATCTGACCGCTTGTTTTACATATCCCCTCGCCCGCTTGCGGGAGAGGGACAGAAAAATTGCGTTCAGCAATTTTGAGCTGTCTCTCCCCCGCCTGCGGGGGAGAGGAAATGTATTACGCTTCGTCCAACTCCATATCGATACCTAATGCACGAATCTCTTTGGTAATCACGTTAAAGGATTCTGGCATTCCCGGTTCCATATAGTGTGTACCGTCCACGATGTTTTTGTACATCTTCGTACGACCGTTTACGTCGTCCGATTTCACCGTGAGCATTTCTTGTAAGGTGTAAGCGGCACCGTATGCTTCTAATGCCCAAACCTCCATCTCACCGAAACGCTGACCACCAAATTGTGCTTTACCGCCGAGTGGTTGTTGGGTAACAAGACTATAAGAACCTGTTGAACGAGCGTGCATTTTGTCATCCACTAAGTGGTTCAATTTGAGCATATACATATAACCTACGGTGACCGGACGCTCAAATTTCTCACCGGTACGTCCGTCATATAAGGTAATTTGACCTGATGTCGGTAAGCCGCCAAGTTCAAGTAAACCTTTGATCTCGCTTTCGTGCGCGCCGTCGAATACTGGTGTCGCAAGCGGTAAGCCTTTGCGTAAGTTTTTCGCTAATGCCATCACTTCTTCATCGCTGAAGGTGCTTAAATCAACGACTTGTGAACCATGACCTAAGTCGTAGGCTTTTTGCATATACTCACGCAATTTCGCGATCGACTGTTGCTGTTTGATCATTTGATTGATCTGATCGCCGATACCGCGCGCCGCTAAGCCTAAGTGGGTTTCTAAGATCTGACCGATGTTCATACGAGACGGAACGCCTAACGGGTTCAACACGATTTCTACCGGCTGACCGTTTTCGTCATACGGCATATCTTCTACAGGGTTGATTTTCGAGATAACCCCTTTGTTACCGTGACGCCCCGCCATTTTATCACCCGGCTGAATTTGGCGTTTCACCGCAAGGTAAACTTTCACCACTTTCAATACGCCCGGCGCTAAATCGTCGCCTTGAATGATCTTGTTGCGTTTAATTTCAAGTTTACGTTCAAACTCTTTGCGTAACTCTTCGTGTTGTTCCGCAAGTTGTTCTAATTGGTTTTGTTTTTCTTCGTCTTCAAGGGTTTGTTCTAACCATTTCTCATTGGCAAGAGAATCTAAAGTTGACTCAGACACGCCACCATCAATTAACAAGTTACGAACACGGGTGAATAAACCGGCTTCCAAAATCGCTAATTCTTCTGCAAGGTCTTTCTTCGCGTCACGAAGTTGCATTTCTTCGATTTCTTTTGCTCGTTTGTCTTTCTCTACGCCATCACGGGTGAAAACTTGAACGTCGATAACGGTACCTGATGTGCCGTTTGGTACGCGTAAAGAAGAGTCTTTTACGTCAGACGCTTTTTCACCGAAGATCGCACGCAATAATTTCTCTTCCGGGGTTAATTGAGTTTCACCTTTTGGTGTCACTTTCCCCACCAGAATATCGCCGCCTTTCACTTCCGCACCGATATACACGATACCTGACTCATCCAGTTTGCTTAACGCAGATTCACCTACGTTTGGAATATCTGCGGTGATCTCTTCTGCACCGAGTTTGGTATCACGCGCCACACAAGATAACTCTTGAATGTGGATGGTGGTAAAGCGGTCTTCTTGTACCACGCGCTCAGACACCAACATTGAGTCTTCAAAGTTATAACCATTCCAAGGCATAAATGCTACACGAATGTTTTGACCTAAAGCTAATTCGCCTAAATCCGTTGAAGGACCGTCTGCCAAGATTTCACCGCGTTCTACCGGCTCGCCTAATTCCACGCAAGGAATTTGGTTAATACAGGTATTTTGGTTTGAGCGGGTATATTTGATTAAGTTATAAATATCAATACCAGCTTCGCCCGCGACAGTTTCATCTTCATTGACTTTCACCACGATACGAGACGCATCAACGTACTGGATCACCCCACCACGTTTCGCTACCACCGCCACACCGGAGTCAAGGGCTACGGCTTTTTCAATACCTGTACCGACTAACGGTTTGTCCGCACGTAAAGTAGGCACCGCCTGACGTTGCATGTTTGCTCCCATCAAGGCACGGTTCGCATCGTCATGCTCAAGGAACGGAATCAATGCGGCAGCGACAGAAACCACTTGTTGGGTTGAAACGTCCATATAGTGAATTTCTTCCGGACGATATAAACCGGATTCACCATGTTCACCACGGCAGGTTACATAGGTGTCGGTAAAGCGAAACTCATCATCTAAGTTTGAGTTCGCCTGAGCGATTACGTAGTTGCCTTCTTCAATCGCTGATAAGTATTCGATCTCTTCGGTCACTTGACCGTTTACCACTTTACGATATGGGGTTTCTAAGAAACCGTAATCATTGGTACGCGCATAGACAGAAAGTGAGTTGATCAAACCGATGTTCGGACCTTCAGGGGTTTCAATCGGACAAACACGACCATAGTGGGTTGCGTGAACGTCACGTACTTCAAAGCCTGCGCGTTCACGGGTTAAACCGCCCGGACCTAATGCTGAAATACGGCGTTTGTGTGTAACCTCTGAAAGCGGGTTGTTTTGATCCATAAATTGCGAAAGTTGTGATGAACCGAAGAACTCTTTCACTGCCGCAGAAATCGGTTTTGCGTTGATTAAATCTTGTGGAGTTACGCCGTCTAAGTCACCTAATGAAAGACGCTCGCGCACCGCACGCTCAACACGTACTAAGCCGATACGGAATTGGTTTTCCGCCATTTCGCCTACCGAACGGATACGGCGGTTGCCTAAGTGGTCGATATCGTCCACTTCACCACGACCATTACGGATATCAATTAATTTTCTCATGACATTGATAATGTCATCGTTACTTAAAATACCCGAGCCTACGCCTTCCGGAATATCTAAAGAACGATTGAATTTCATACGACCTACCGCGGAAAGATCATAACGGTCGGTTGAGAAGAACATATTGTCAAATAACGCTTCTGCCGCTTCTTTTGTTGGCGGCTCACCCGGGCGCATCATACGGTAAATTTCGACTAATGCACTTAAACGATCAGTTGTCGGGTCAATACGTACGGTTTCAGAAATATAAGGACCATGATCCAAATCATTAGTAAATAACACTTCGATTTGGTGATAGCCTGCTTGAACCAATTTTTCTAATAATTCAAGACCGATTTCGGTATTTGCCGCACAAAGTACTTCACCGGTAGAAAGATCAATATAATCTTTCGCCGTCACTCGCCCTATAATATATTCGGTCGGTACTTCGATTTGTGTCACGTTATCTTTTTCTAAACCACGAATGTGGCGTGCCGTGATACGACGACCGCTCTCGACATACACTTTGCCGTTCGCTTCAATATCAAACGCAGCCGTTTCACCGCGTAAACGCTCAGGCACTAAAGTCATTAATAATTTATTATCTTTAACTTCAAATACCACTGTTTCGAAGAACATATTTAAGATTTCTTCGGTTGTGTAGCCTAATGCACGCAGAATAATGGTTGCCGGTAATTTACGACGACGGTCGATACGTGCATATAAGTTATCTTTCGGGTCGAACTCAAAATCTAACCAAGAACCACGGTAAGGAATGATACGTGCGTTATAAAGCACTTTACCTGAAGCGTGGGTTTTACCTTTGTCAGAATCGAAGAATACGCCCGGACTACGATGTAACTGAGACACGATAACACGCTCAGTACCGTTGATCACGAAAGTACCGTTGTCGGTCATTAATGGGATTTCGCCCATATAGACGTTTTGCTCTTTGATGTCTTTGACTGTGCCTGCTGCCGCTTCGCGGTCAAAGGTCACAAGACGAAGTTTTACACGTAAAGGTGCTGCATAGGTTGTACCGCGAATTTGGCATTCACGCACATCAAATACAGGTTCGCCTAATTCGTAAGAAACGTATTGTAATTCCGTAGCTCCATTGCTGCTGACAATTGGAAATACTGAACGGAATGCCGCTTCTAAACCTTGTTGTCCTTCAGGATCTCTTTGAATAAATTTATCAAAAGAGTCAAGCTGAATTGTTAATAGATAAGGTACGTTCAGAACTTGTGAGCGTTTGCCAAAGCTCTTACGGATACGCTTTTTCTCGGAATATGAGTATGCCATTGTTAGATAGCCTCTGATTTTTTTATTTGGTTGTTGAACTTCACAGCCGCCCGGACAGGCAGAAGTGGCATTATAAAAATGATACGAGGTGTCGTTTTCCAAGTTCACACAAAGGGTCAAAAATCACTACCGCAGAGATTAGCTTGGGAGAGGAACAGTTTTTGCAAATTTTTATGCAAATCTGACCGCTTGTAAGGCGAATATTAACCCACCATTACCGGATCTATAAATTATCAGACGGCCCAACCATCCAAAAACAACTATTATAAATCAATAAGTTAGATAAATTAAAACGACTCAAATTTAACTAACTTTATTCAAGCACAAAAGGCTAGACGAAAATTCATCTAGCCATCTATGCGAAATTCGGGCTGGAAATTATATGAGAAATGAGCGGTTGAATCAATATAGAAATAATAATTACATTATAAAAAACAAAAACCCCGATGTTTCCATCGGGGTTTTCTGAACTTAGAAAGTCGATCAAAAATCAAAATTATTTGATTTCTACTTGTGCACCGGCTTCTTCTAATTCTTTCTTAAGTGCTTCAGCTTCAGCTTTAGAGATACCTTCTTTAACTGCTGCCGGAGCTGCTTCAACTAAGTCTTTCGCTTCTTTTAAGCCTAAACCTGTTGCGCCACGTACTGCTTTGATTACTGCTACTTTGTTAGCACCTGCTGCTGCAAGGATAACATCGAATTCTGTTTTCTCTTCAGCTGCTTCTGCCGGACCTGCTGCTACTGCAACTGCTGCCGCCGCTGCTGATACACCGAATTTTTCTTCCATCGCAGAGATTAATTCAACGATTTCTGATACTGATTTAGAAGCAATCGCTTCAATGATTTGTTCGTTAGTTAATGACATAACAATCAATTCCTAAAGTAAATAAGTTAAACGAGTTGAGAATACGGCGAATAAAAATTATGCCGCTTCTTGTAATTTGTCGCGTAATGCCGCAAGAGTGCGAACAAGTTTGCCTGCCGCAGCTTCTTTCATTGTGCCCATTAAACGTGCAATTGCTTCTTCGTAAGTCGGTAATGTTGCCAAGAATTCAACATCTTGGATTTTACCTTCAAAGGCCGCACCTTTAACTTCAAACTCTTTGTTTGCTTTTGCAAAGTCTTTGAACAAACGTGCTGCTGCACCCGGGTGTTCGTTAGAGAATGCAATAAGAGTCGGACCGGTAAACGTATCTTTTAAGCACTCGAATTCAGTACCTTCAACCGCACGACGTAATAAAGTATTACGAACAACGCGCATTGAAACGCCTGCTTCACGAGCTGCTTTACGTAACTCAGTCATTTTCTCTACTGTGACGCCGCGAGAATCCGCAACCACAGCTGAAAGGGCACCTTTGGCAGCTTCGTTTACTTCAGCAACAATTGCTTGTTTGTCTTGAAGATTTAATGCCATTGGTTTTAGCTCCTGATACACTCCACTTAAAACGTGGAATTTACAAAAAATCTCAAAAAAGTAACCGCTTGAGCGACGTTTTTGAGCCTCAAGGTGTACAGAAGCAGATAATTCTGTCTGTTCACCATCTACGTAGGTTGTTTTCATTAAGAAACTGTTCACACAGCTTCACCTACGGTCTTGGACGGGGCTTGAGATAAGGCAAGCACCATCATTGGCTTTTCAGCCAAAAAGAGCCGCAGATTATAAAAATAACCTACGCTCTTGTAAAGTTTAATTTATCAACAAATTAGAGTGAAGCTTGATCAACTGCGACACCGGCACCCATTGTGGTAGAGATGCTCACTTTCTTGATAAAGATACCTTTCGCTGTTGTCGGTTTTGCTTTAGTTAAAGCAGCCAACAATGCTTTTAAGTTGTCAGTTAATTGCTCAGCCGTAAAATCCACTTTACCGATTGTGGTATGGATAATCCCGTTTTTGTCGTTACGGTAACGGATCTGACCAGATTTAGCATTTTTAACCGCTTCCGCTACGTTTGGCGTTACTGTACCCACTTTCGGGTTTGGCATTAAGCCACGCGGACCAAGAATTTGACCCAATTGACCAACAACACGCATTGCATCCGGAGAAGCAATAACCACATCGAAGTTCATTTCGCCTTTTTTAACTTGTTCTGCTAAGTCTTCCATACCGACTAAATCTGCGCCTGCTGCTTTTGCTGCTTCTGCGTTTGCACCCTGTGTAAACACAGCAACACGTGCCGTACGACCCGTACCGTGTGGTAATACGGTTGCACCACGCACGTTTTGGTCTGATTTACGCGGGTCGATACCTAAGTTTACCGCAACATCCACGCTCTCAACGAATTTAGCGGTCGCAAATTGTTTTAACACTGCGATTGCTTCATTGATTTCATAAGCTTTTGTAGAATCTACGCCGGCTTTAATTGCTTTCATACGTTTTGTAAGTTTAGCCATCAGATTAACCCTCCACAACTAAACCCATTGAACGTGCAGTACCTTCAATAGATTTCATCTTAGTTTCGATAGTCGCACCCGTCATATCTGCCGCTTTAGTTTCAGCGATTTGGCGGATTTGTTCTTTAGTTACTTTACCTACTTTGTCTTTATTTGGTTTTGCAGAACCAGATTTAAGACCTGCGGCTTTCTTAAGTAATACGGCAGCCGGTGGAGTTTTAGTAACGAACGTGAAAGAACGGTCTGCGTAAACGGTAATAACAACCGGAATCGGTAAACCTTTTTCTAAGCTTTCTGTACGCGCATTGAATGCTTTACAGAATTCCATGATGTTCACACCTTGTTGACCTAACGCAGGACCAACTGGTGGTGATGGGTTAGCCATACCCGCTGCGACTTGCAGTTTAACGTAGGCTTGGACTTTTTTTGCCATTTTAGTTTCCTCTTAATGGGTGATAACGCTAGTTTAACTAGCTCCCCTGTTTACAAAAAAATTACGAGTCAGTACAACCGGCTCGTAAATAGGTCGCGAATTCTACTGAACTCACGACGTTTTTTCAAGCAAAACCAGTATGATTTTGCAAAAAATTGATGAAAACAGACCGCTTGCAAGCGGTCTGTTTCAGCCAAAAATTTACCGATTTAGCCGTTTTGTTTCTCAACTTGGTTAAATTCAAGTTCAACCGGTGTCGCACGACCAAAGATAGACACAGACACTTTGATACGTCCTTTCTCGTAATCCACTTCTTCCACCGTACCGTTGAAATCTGCAAACGGTCCTTCGGTAACGCGCACTTCTTCGCCCGGTTGGAACTCTTTTCTGTGGCGTGGTTTTTCCGCAGTTTCCTGCACACGGTTTAAGATACGATCCGCTTCTTTTTGGGTGATCGGAGCAGGTTTGTCTGCCGTTCCGCCGATAAAACCCATGACGCGCGGTACGCTTTTCACTAAGTGCCAAGTATCATCGTTCATTTCCATCTGTACTAATACGTAACCCGGGAAAAATTTACGTTCTGTTTTGCGACGACGACCGCCAACGTTTTCAACCACTTCTTCCGTCGGCACAAGCACTTCACCGAACTGATCTTGCATATTATGTAATTTGATATATTCACGTAACGTTGTTGCTACACGCGCTTCAAAACCTGAGAACGCTTGTAAAACATACCAACGCATTTTGCTTGTTTCTTTTACTTCAGCTTCGCTCATCTTAGAATCTCAAATTGGTTAAGAATGTAATAATTGAAACGATAATAGAATCAATACCCCATAGTGCTAACGCAACCAACACACAAACGGCAACAACAATTAATGTTGTTTGTGTTGATTCCTGACGGGTAGGCCAAACTACTTTACGCAGTTCTTGACGGGCCTCTTTTATAAAGCCGATCGCTTTTTGTCCCTGATTCGTGATTGCCGCCAAACCGACAGCCGCGATGATCAACACGACCAATAATAAAATACGAACAACTACTGACGGAAAATATGTGACGAAATACACATTACCTATAGCTGCAACAGCAAGAAGTGCGATAGATAATACCCATAAAGCATTATTAGCGCCTTTGCTTTTTAAACCCTTCTCTTCAATTTTCTCAGGGCTTTTGTTCTGAATATCTTTAGCCATAAACAACCTAAAATTTATTAAAAAAGTGAACGTTCAATTTTTAAAGCGTGCAATTCTAGCATTTGTCGCTTAGGCTTACCACGATCTTTTCATAAAATTTTCAACGATTGTCCACCGTTTTGCATCATTTTTAAACCAATCCGCCGACAGTCATCCCATCCAAACGGATCCTTTAATTTGCAAAATTATTTGACTACACCACCGCTTGCTTGAAGATCCGCATGGTAAGAAGATCGGACGAAAGGCCCGCAAGCAGCATGTTCAAAGCCCATAGCCCCCGCCTCTTCTCTGAACATATCAAACTCTGACGGGTGAACATAACGTGCAACAGGTAAATGATGACGGCTTGGTTGAAGATATTGACCGAGGGTGAGCATCGTTACACCATGGCGACGTAAATCACGCATTACCTCTAAAATTTCTTCGTTCGTTTCACCTAAACCGACCATTATTCCTGATTTAGTCGGAATATCTGGAAATACGGCTTTAAAGGCTTTCAGTAATTTAAGCGACCACTCATAATCCGCCCCCGGACGAATTTCTTTATATAAACGCGGCACATTTTCCAAGTTGTGGTTGAATACATCCGGTGGATTTTCTTTAAGAATCTCAATTGCCTGTTCGATACGCCCACGGAAGTCCGGTACTAAAATCTCAATTTTGATTCCCGGATTAATTGCACGAATTTCACGGATACAGGCGGCAAAATGCCCTGCTCCGCGATCCGGCAGGTCATCGCGGTCAACGGAAGTAATCACTACATATTTCAGTTTCATATCCTGAATGGTTTCCGCTAATTTTTTAGGCTCATCTTGATCAAGCGGTAACGGTTTACCGTGCGCCACATCACAGAACGGGCAACGACGGGTACAAATTGCGCCCATAATCATAAAGGTGGCAGTACCGTGGTTGAAACATTCATGCAAGTTCGGACAAGACGCCTCTTCACACACTGAATGCAACCCGTGGCGACGCATACCGTTTTTAATGCTTTGAATTTTCTCTGAATTTGCCGGCAATTTGATTTTCATCCATTCCGGTTTTTTCAATAGCTCCTGATCCGGATCGATATTCTTTACCGGGATAATGGACGTTTTGGCAGCATCGCGGTATTTAACTCCGCGTTCCATTTTAAAAGGTGTGCCCATTGATATGATTCCTATTTGTTAATAATTTGTTGCGTATTATAGCCGAGAATTTGGCTAAAGTAATAAACCAATTTGGCGGAGACCTTATCGCAATCCGCCTCGTACTCCGGTATAAAATCGGCAAGTTGGCACATTTCAAGTCCGGGATAACCGCAAGGGTTGATATGATGAAACGGCGCTAAATCCATCTTGATATTTAACGCCAAGCCGTGAAACGAGCAGCCTTTGCGGATACGTAAGCCGAGAGAACAGATTTTTTTACCCTCAACATAAACGCCCGGCGCATCCGGTTTCGGGTAGGATTCAATACTATAATCGGCTAACGTTTTAACTACCGATTGTTCTAATGCAGTCACCAACTCACGCACATTCAGATCACTACCGTTAGCCTTGTGGCGTTTAATGTCGATCAACACATACATAATTTGTTGTCCGAGCCCATGATAGGTAATCTGCCCGCCGCGATCCGACTGCACAACCGGGATATTGGTCGGATTGAGCAAATGCTCAGGTTTACCGGCGGAACCTTGAGTAAAGACCGGATTATGTTCAACAAGCCAAATTTCATCAGGGGTATTTTCATCACGCGCGTCGGTAAATTCCTGCATTTTATGCCAAACGGTTTGGTAGTTTTGGATACCGAGTCGACGAATAATTAGGGGAAGAGACATAAGCGGTTCCTATTGGATTAATACTTCTCCTCTTTATTCAAGATTTAAAGAGGG
Source organism: Glaesserella sp. (assembly GCF_041814905.1). Taxonomy (NCBI): domain Bacteria; kingdom Pseudomonadati; phylum Pseudomonadota; class Gammaproteobacteria; order Pasteurellales; family Pasteurellaceae; genus Glaesserella; species Glaesserella sp. The sequence continues at coordinate 11,079 of NZ_JBGXYA010000085.1, forward strand.
GAAGTATGGAGAATTATAATACCATTCTTACGCCTTCAATCTTAGCGAGATCGACATAAAGGGTTTCCACCTGCTCGATATTTTGTGCGGTCACTGTAATAGAAACCGAGTGATACGTACCTTTACCGCTCTCTTTTAAGGTCGGGCTGTAATCACCTTTGATCACTTTATGAACCTCTTGTACAACATCGTCAATTAATCCGTCGCGAGCGGCGCCCACCACTTTAAAAGTAAATGAGCAAGGAAACTCCAACAGATCTTTTAATTTGGCTTGCGGAATATCGGAGAGGTTTACGGTTTTTGTTTCAGTCATATTATTATCCTTATTTACAATGTGAAAAGCAAAATAGCTATACCCTATAAATGAATCAACAAGCGGTGTGATTTTGCAAAAAATTTGCAAGATCTCACCGCTTGTATCAATACTCTGTTAAATGGGGATAAATCTACGTATTACAAGGGCGACGGAATTACTCAAATAACCCTTTGACCGTGAGTACGATCCAATCCCACGCTTGACCGAAAATGCCGGCTTCTTCAACATTTTGCATAACTTGTAAATCTACGCTCGCAATATCTTTGTCGTTTAACTGATAAATCACTTTACCGACGACTTGCCCTTTCGTGAGCGGCGCTTCTAAATTTTTGTTATCAAAAGTCACACGCGCTTTAAGATCCGCAGATTTACCTTTCGGTACGGTAATATAGCTATCTTGTAAAGTACCGAGTTGCACTTTGTTCAAATCGCCATAATAAACGCTTTGTTCGGAGACATTCTGTCCTGCAGAGAGCGGTTTTAAGGTTTCAAAGTTAGCGAATCCCCACTGTAGTAATTTTTTGCTCTCTACTTCGCGACCTTTGTAAGTCGGCACGCCCATCACTACCGAAATCAAACGAGTGTTGCTATTGTAAGCGGACGCCACCAAGTTATAGCCGGCTTTGTCGGTATGCCCTGTTTTCATGCCATCGACATTAAGGGATTTGTCCCATAACAAGCCGTTGCGGTTGGGTTGTTTAATATTATTAAAGGTGAATTCTTTTTCCGCATAAATTTTATATTCATCCGGCAAATCTCGAATAATGTGTGCGCCGATAATCGCCATATCACGTGCGGAAGTGTATTGATTCGGATCGTCTAAACCGTGTACCGTAGCAAAGTGCGTATTCTTTAAGCCAAACTCTTGCACATATTTGTTCATGGTATCAATAAAGACCTGCTGAGAACCTGAAATATACTCAGCCATTGCCACACAGGCATCATTACCGGATACCACAATAATGCCGCGGTTTAAATCTTCTACTGACACTTGTTGATTTAAGTTGAGGAACATTTTGGAAGAACCGGGGAAATTTTGCCCCCAAGAACTTTCGGTAATGGTAACCAAATCACTGTTTTTGATTTTTCCGCTTTTAATTGCTTGGCCGATAACATAACTTGTCATCATTTTGGTCAAACTGGCCGGATATTGACGTTGATCCGGATTTAACCCTGCTAATACGGCACCGGAATTATAGTCCATTAAAATAAAGGTTTGCGCATTCAATTCAGGTACAGGAATACCGTAATCAAAGTCGGCTGCACTTGCAAAATGAATACTGGAAAAGGTAAGCGCACAAAGGGTGGCTGATTTAATAAATTTGTTTTTTAGCATAAGGATTTCCGTTTATCTCTCTAAATAACTAAACACTTGAAATTGACCTATTTTTGAAAGCTGTCGTTTAACTTGCAGACTTTCCGTTTGGTCGGACACATCAATATTGACTTCATAGATTTTTCCGAGCTTTTCAACGCTCGATTTTTGTTTAATCAGTTTGGCAATTTTTTTTGCTTCACTCTCATTTTTAGCAATCACTTTTAATTGATAACGTGAATTACTATTTGAAAATTTTTGGGTTTTAGCTGCCGTGACATCCGCTTTAATCGCTAAATCATCACCGTTTTCTTTTATTTTCAACGGCAAACCTTCTTTTTTGGCTAAACGCATTAAAGATTCTGCCCCTTTACCGGTAATATAGCCTTGGCGGTCTACATGAATAGCTTCAATTCTAACCCGAGCCGTTCCGGAGTTTAACATCCCTATCTCACGTGCAGAGGCTTTTGATAGATCAATAACACGCGATTTACTGAAAGGTCCGCGATCATTAATCTGCACAATGACTTTACGATTATTTCTTAAATTAGTCACTAAAGCATAAGAACCTAATGCTAACGATTTATGTGCGGCAGTAAACGCTTCTTGATTATAAATTTCACCGCTTGCCGTTTCACGACCGTGAAATTTTCCGCCGTAATAACTCGCTATACCGGTTTGGCTATAGCCGCGTGAAGCTTCTCTGCCAATTGTAGAATGCGTTTTGCCTTTTACGGTATAAGTATATTTTTTATCACTGACTTCCGTCGGCTTTAATATCGCTCCTTTTACGCCGTAGAGCTTTTTTGTTTCATTTGAACTTGCAGCGGACGAATGTAAGGGGGTTAATACCGTAGAAAAAACAAGCACTAACCATGCTAATTTTCTTAATTGCATAAAATCTCCTTTTTGCTTCCGTTACTGCAAGAAAGCAAAATATCATTTCGATTGTTTCAGTTTATTAAATGGGTTATTTTTATTGCGTTGCTCACGATGAACGTAAGCCGACATCATTAATCCAAATGCCGCCATTAAGGTGACATAAGAAGTACCGCCATAACTGAAAAGCGGCAAAGGAACACCGACAACAGGTAAAATACCGCTTACCATACCAATATTCACAAACACATAGACGAAAAACAGGAGCGCCGTACCGCCGGACAAAATTCGCCCGAATGCGGTATTTGCTTTTGCACCAATAACTAAACCTCTTGCAATAATAAACAGATAAATTGCAAGTAGAATCAGTATGCCAATCATACCGTGTTCTTCGCTCAATACAGCAAAAATAAAATCGGTATGCGGCTCGGGCAAAAATTCGAGCTGAGATTGCGTACCTTCCATCCAGCCTTTTCCTTCAAACCCACCGGAACCAATTGCAATCTTCGATTGAATAATATGATAGCCCGAACCTAGAGGATCTTTTTCAGGGTCTATTAATGTCAACACACGGGTTTTCTGATAATCGTGCATCAAATAAAACCACATAATCGGAATAAATCCTGCTAGAAAGACAACACCGGCACCGATCAGTTTCCAACTTAACCCGGCTAAAAATAAAACAAATATTCCCGCAGCACAAACTAAGATGGATGTACCAAGATCCGGCTGCATTGCAACCAGTAACGTTGGACCGATAATTAATGCCAGCGCAATAAAAGTATCACGAAAACTTGGCGGAAGAGGACGTTTACCTAAATAGGCGGCAACCATCAGCGGCACAGCCAATTTAGCAATTTCCGACGGTTGAAAACGAACAAATCCCAGATTCAACCAACGCTGTGCACCTTTACTGGTTTCTCCCACCAAATCCACTAACGCTAACAATACAAGACAAACGACATATAAATAGGGGGCAATTTTTTCATAAAATCGTGGCGGAAGAAATGACATAAACAGCATCACGCCTAAACCTAAGCTTACCTGAATCAAACGATTCATAAACATTCTTTCATTGGCACCGCTTGCACTGTAAAGCACTAACAAACCATAAGCAGTAATCGCCAACAACCCGATAATCAATAACAGGTCGAGAGCAAAAACTTTCCAAAAACGTGCTAAAAATGACTTATTCACTCAATCCCTCATCAATTACAAGCGGTACGTTTGGCTCAGAATTTTGCAATTTATCGACCGGACTTTCCGGCTGATGGCTCAACACATAATCCATAATTTTACGAACCACCGGTGCCGCAGCACTTGAGCCGCCCCCCGCATTCTCTAAAATAATTGCGACAATAACTTTTGGGTTGTCATAAGGAGCATAACCGATAAACCACGCATGGTCGTGCAACTCTTTTTTAATAGCGCTCGAGTTATAATTCTGCCCTTTCAAGCTAAAGACCTGTGCGGTACCGGTTTTACCCGCCGCTCGGTAATTTGCACCGGCAAATGCTTTTTTACCGGTACCGTTACTGGCATTCACAACATTATACATTCCCTGTTTAGACAGTTCCCAATAACGGCTCGGCACATCCTTAATATCTTCATACAACAACGGATCTTGGTAAGGCGTAATCTCCGTTGACATAATTTCTTTCATTAAATGCGGCGTATTCACTTTGCCGTTATTAATCAAAACCGCAGTGGCTTTTGCCAGCTGTAACGGTGTAGAAATCCAATAACCTTGCCCGATACCGACAGAAATCGTATCTCCTTGAATCCACGATTTTTTGTAACGCTGCTGTTTCCACTCCCGACTTGGCATAATCCCGATAGATTCTTCACTAATATCAATACCGGTTTTGACCCCGAAGCCAAATTTTTTCATCCATTCCGACATTTTATCAATCCCCATATCATAGGCGAGCTGATAAAAGAAGGTATCCGAAGATTCAGTAATCGCTTTATTCACATCGGTTCTACCGTGTCCTCCTCTTTTCCAGTCACGGAAACGTTGAGTGGAACCGGGTAGAATCCAATAACCGGGGTCAAAAATCGTGGTACCCGGGGCAATTTTCCCTTCTGCCAAACCGGCTACCGCCATAAAGGGTTTAATGGTCGAAGCCGGCGGATAAGTTCCTTGCGTCGCGCGGCTATAAAGCGGACGCTCCGGATCATCTAACAGTTGTTTGTAATCACTGCCGGAAATTCCGTCAACAAATAAATTATTGTCGTAACTTGGGTTAGTAACCATCGCTAAAATACTACTGTCACTCGGATCAAGCACCACAACCGCCCCTTTTTGTCCAGCCAATAAATCTGCGATATAACGTTGCAAGTCAATATCAATTGTCAGGCGAATACTACTTCCGGCAATTGCCGGTTGTTCGCGTAATTTACGGATAACTTTACCGCGATTGTTAATTTCTACCTCTTCGAACCCCGTAATGCCATGCAACTGATCTTCATAATATTTCTCAATACCCAATTTACCGATATCGTGAGAACCGGCATAGTTACCGAATTTTCCTTCATCTTGCAGCTTTTTCTTGTCTTTATCGTTAATTTTCGCGACATATCCCAATACGTGAGTCAAAATATCACCGTACGGATAATAACGTTTGAAATAAGGATGGACATCCAAACTCGGGAAACGGTATTGATTAACCGAAAAACGGGCAATTTGCTCTTCGGTTAAATTCGGTTTTAATAAAATAGGGGTATAGCGAGAAGAGCGTTTTTTCTCTTTCCGATAATTTTCAATATCTTCATCGGTTAAACCGACGATATTTCTTAATTCTTCAAAGGTTTCGTCCAAATTGCTGACCTTCTCCGGCACAATATACAAGCCAAAAAATGTCAGGTTTTCCGCCAATACTTTACCGTTGCGGTCATAAATGACACCTCGCGTAGGCGGAAGAGGCAATAATTTAATGCGGTTACCGTTAGAACGGGTCTGATAAGACTCATAGTCCGTAACCTGCAGATGATACAAGTTGGTCAGCAAGATGCCGGTTAATCCTAAAACCCCTAAAAAAGCGATCAGCGCGCGACGGATAAACAGATTCATTTCTGCTTTACCGTTACGGACTTTTTCATAACGCTGAGGTTTCATTAACTTACCAAACATCTCTTGCTATTCTCGGTGATAAGGATGATTTGTGGTGAGCGACCACGCTCGATACAGGCTTTCCGCAACCACAATTCGAACCAACGGATGTGGCAAGGTAAGCGGAGATAAAGACCAGCTTTGCTCCGCGGCTGCTTTACATTCCGGTGATAGACCTTCCGGTCCGCCAATCAACAAACAGATATCTCGTCCGTCATTTTTCCAGCCTTCTAATTGCTGAGCCAATTGCTCCGTCGTCCACGGTTTGCCGGGAATATCCAAGGTGACAATTTTACTACGTCCACAAGCGGCAAGCATTGCTTTACCTTCCTGCTCTAAAATACGCTTGATATCGGCATTTTTGCTGCGTTTACCTGCCACAATTTCAACCAGTTCAAACGGCATATCTTTAGGAAAACGTCGTTGATATTCGTCAAAGCCCTTTGTAACCCAATCCGGCATTTTGGTTCCAACTGCAATTAACTGAATTTTCATTATGCCCAAAGTTTCTCAAGTTGATACATATCACGGCTGTCTTGTTGCAAAATATGCACTATCGCTTGTCCAAAGTCGACCACAATCCAATCCGCAACAGTTTTTCCTTCTTGAGCAAACACTTCAACGCCTGCCTTTTTGCTTTCCGCCACTAAATTATCGGCGGTAGAAGCCACGTGTCGGCTCGAAGTTCCGGTGCAGATGATCATCGTATCAGTAATGTTTGACTTGCCTTTTACATCAATTGCTTGAATATCTTGTGCTTTTAACCCTTCCAAAGTGTGGGTTAAGAAATTAACTAAATTCTCGGTCATTGTTTAATTTTCGTCTTTCAAAAAGTGGTGGATTATAGCATAAAAATTATGGGATTTCGGCGAGATAAAAACGGAAAGCGGCGAGATTTTGCAAAACTTTGCATAAATCTCACCGCTTGTTGGGATAGATATTTTCCTTACAAAACAAACGTTGAAGTCTACAATAAGATACTTCCGATAAATGCAGTGGCAAAACCGACAACACCAATCGAAGTTTCTAACATCGTCCACGTTTTCAATGTCGTCTTCTCATCCATTTCTAAAAAACGACTGACTAACCAGAAACCGGAATCGTTCACATGTGAAAGTACGGTTGCACCGGAAGCAATCGAGATAACGATAAAGCAGATATCAAATTGGCTGAGATCCGGCGCATTTGCAACCATGGGAGCGATTAATGCCGCAGTGGTAGTTAAAGCGACTGTCGCCGAACCTTGAGCCACGCGGAAAACCGTCGCAATAATAAAGGCAGCGACAATAATCGGCATACCGGTGTCCGCCATTAAACGGGATAACACATCACCAATGCCGCTGGCACGTAAAACGCCACCAAACATACCGCCCGCACCGGTTACTAATACGATAGAACAAATCGGACCTAACGCATTTTCACAAATACTGGCAATTTGCTCATTAGTACGGGTATCTTTTAATAAAACGATGGCTACAAGTAACGTAATCAATAATGCAATGGGAGTTTTACCGATTAAACGCAAACTTTCAACCCAAAGTGCAGAACCGTCGATCACCTTGGCAACGGATAAAGTATTTAACCCCGTATCAAATAAAATCAGTACAATCGGTAATAGCAGCACTAACAAGACACGACTAAATTTTGGCGGATGTTGTACTGCAACTTCATTCACCGATAACGCATTTAAGAATGCTTTAGGTAAATCAACATGAACACGTTTACTGATAAACATACTAAATAAGTAAGTACCGATATACCAAGTCGGGATTGCACAAACTAAACCGACAATCACCAATAACCCCATATTAGCGCCTAAAATGTCCCCTGAAGCCACCGGACCCGGATGCGGAGGTAAGAAAGCATGCATGACGGCAAACGCACCGGCAGCAGGAAAGGCATAACGCAATACCGAACCACCAAACTGTTTCGCTACGCTGAAGATAATCGGCAGCATCACCACTAAACCGGCATCAAAGAATATCGGAAAACCGAATAATAACGATGCAATCCCCAATGCGAACGGCGCTCGTTTTTCGCCGAATTTATTGATTAACGTATCCGCCAATACTTTTGCGCCACCAGTGATTTCAAGCAAACGACCGATCATTGCCCCCAATCCAACCAATAACGCAACTGATGCTAACGTTCCACCAAAACCGCTTAACATAGTCGGCAAAATTTTATCAATCGGGATACCGGCAGCCAATGCAGTCAGTAAACTTACAATAATCAACGAAACAAAAGCGTGAACTTTGAATCGCATAATCAGCACAAGTAGCAAAATAATTGCTGCAATCATAATGTAGATAGGTAACATAATTCCCCCTAAGGATTAATTTGTTACCGGTAACGTACATTTTGCAGTTTAAAATGTAAATAATTTCATCAGTTTTATTTTAATTTTGTGATCTTGTTCACATTTATACTAAAAATATTATATAAAACCAAAATAAAAGTGATAGATTGCTGTTATCGGTAACAATTATGGAGAGAATCGATGGCAAACGGCAAAGCATTTATTTTGATGGGCGTGTCCAGCACGGGGAAAACTTCCGTCGGCACAGAGGTCGCTCATCGCTTGGGAATGAAATTGATCGACGGTGATGATCTACACCCGCGCGCCAATATTATCAAAATGGGAAGTGGTCATCCGCTCAATGATGACGATCGTAAACCGTGGCTAGAACGAATCAATGATGCGGCGTTTAGTTTGGAACAAAAAAGTGAGAAAGGGATTATTGTCTGCTCTGCCTTAAAGAAAAAATATCGCGATCAAATTCGCCAAGGTAATTCCGATGTGAAATTTATTTTCTTGCACGGTCCATTTGATTTGGTTCTCGAACGGATGAAACAGCGTAAAGGCCATTATATGAAAGCGGATATGCTCAAGAGCCAATTTGATACACTGGAAATCCCAAAAGCCGATGAACCTGATGTAATTTTTATTGATATTAACGCCGACTTCAATCAGGTGGTAGAACGTTGTGTACAAGCGATTGAGCCTTTACTATAAAATTCACCGACTAATTATTCGTTTCGTCATGCGCTCAACTTCCCCAAAAGTAAAAACATACGAATATCTAAAAGCTAAGGACGCTTCGCGTCCTTCATATATTTATGATTATTCCAATGTAATCGCATCTTTAATTTTTTTCAGTGCTTGATTTTCTAATTGGCGTACCCGCTCGGCAGAAATATTGTATTTTGCAGCTAATTCGTGCAACGTCGCTTTTTCCTCATCCAACCAACGAGCTTTAATAATATCCTGACTACGCTCGTCCAATTGCGCCAGTGCATAAGCAAGTTGAGCAGTTGCCTGTCCATTATACTCGTCATTTTCCATCTCTTGCGCAAAGTTGGAATTATCATCTTCAATATACATCGACGGTACATAAGCTTCATCGCTATCTTCACCCACAGGTAAATCAAACCCCATATCTTGCCCGGTCATTCGCGATTCCATCTCTTTCACATCTTCAGGGGTAACACCCAATTCGTCTGCAACTTTCTGGATTTCTTCTTCGTTAAACCAAGCAAGGCGTTGTTTATTTTTGCGTAAGTTAAAGAATAATTTGCGCTGCGCTTTCGTGGTGGCGACTTTGACAATTCGCCAATTTCTCAGCACGTATTCGTGAATTTCCGCTTTTACCCAATGTACCGCAAACGAAACCAAACGCACA
>NZ_JBGXYA010000086.1:0-4757 GCF_041814905.1 Glaesserella sp.
AAATTATTGGCGGCGGCAATCGGTAAAACAAGCGGTCAGATCTCATAGGAAATTTGCAAATGAATAAATCGTTTAACCTCACTAAATTTTTAATCGACCAACGGTCGATTATCGCGTTAATCACGTTGATTGTCGTGGTGTCATTCTTAAATCCGGATTTTTTTACCACGGATAACTTGCTTAACATTCTGCGTCAAACTTCGGTGAACGCCATTATTGCGATTGGCATGACCTTTGTGATTTTGATTGCCGGTATAGATTTATCGGTCGGTTCGGTATTGGCACTGACCGGTGCGGTAGCCGCAACGTTAGTCGGCATGGATTTACCGGTTTATGTGGTGATTCCTACCGTCCTGATTTTTGGCGGTTTGATTGGCTTGCTGAACGGATCACTGGTGGCGTTTGGTAAAGTACAGGCCTTTATGGCAACCTTGATTACGATGCTGTTATTACGCGGCGTAACCATGATTTATATGGGCGGTCGCCCGATTAGCACCGGTTTTTCCGAGAATGCTGATGCTTTCGCCGAAATCGGTACGGGGATTTGGTTCGGTATTCCCGTTCCTGTTTGGTTAATGTTTATCTTGTTTGCGTTAGGTTGGTTTGTACTCACGCAGACACGTATGGGGCGCTATATTTATGCTTTAGGGGGAAATGAATCAGCAACGGCGCTTTCAGGGATTAACGTCAATAAAGTGAAACTGTTTGTGTTTGCGGTCAGTGGTATATTAGCCGCTCTTGCAGGTTTGATTGTGACTTCTCGTTTAGGTTCCGCCCAACCTACGGCAGGAACAGGCTATGAATTAGATGCAATAGCCGCCGTCGTGGTGGGAGGCACCAGTCTTATGGGCGGTAAAGGTCGTATTATCGGTACGTTAATCGGTGCATTAATTATTGGTTTCTTGAGCAATGCCTTGAATTTATTAGACATTGACTCTTACTATCAACTGGTTGCGAAAGCACTGGTAATCTTAGCTGCAGTTATCTTAGATAACTTCATTGGTCGTAAAAAAGTCTAGTTGTTCTAAGACATCATTCTTCATTACATAGGAGATTTTTATGAAAAAATTCACTTCATTAGCGATTGCGTTAGGTTTGGCATTCAGTACATCAGCAATGGCAAAGGAAACTATCGCATTGGCAATTTCAACCTTAGATAACCCATTTTTTGTGACCTTAAAAGAAGGCGCAGAGAAGAAAGCCAAAGAATTAGGTTATAACTTAGTTGTGTTGGATTCACAAAATGACCCGGCTAAAGAGCTGTCCAACGTTGAAGATGTGACGGTACGTGGTGCAAAAGTGTTATTGATCAACCCAACCGATTCTGAAGCGGTAGGCACAGCCGTTGCGGTAGCCAATAAGAAGAATATTCCGGTGATCACCTTAGACCGTGGCGCAAATAAAGGTAATGTCGTGAGCCATATTGCCTCCGATAACGTGGCAGGCGGAAAAATAGCGGGGGATTTTATCGCTGAAAAAGTCGGTAAAAATGCCAAAGTGATTCAATTGGAAGGTATTGCGGGCACTTCCGCGGCTCGTGAACGCGGTGAAGGTTTTAAACAAGCGGTGGAAGCCAACCAATTTGAACTGCTTGCCAGCCAACCGGCGGATTTCGACCGCACTAAAGGTTTAAATGTCATGGAAAACTTACTTGCCAGCCACGGTTCTGCCAAAGCGGTATTTGCTCAAAATGATGAAATGGCATTAGGCGCTTTACGGGCGATCAAAGCATCGGGTAAAAATATCTTAGTGGTTGGTTTTGATGGTACGGATGATGCGGTAAAAGCGGTTAATGGCGGACAACTTGCCGCAACCATTGCACAACAACCAGAAAAAATCGGTGAGTTAGGGATAGAAGCAGCGGATAAAGTGTTGAAAGGTGAAAAAGTCGACGCACAAATCCCGGTTCCGTTAAAAGTCATTTCTAAATAGTTTGTTGGTAGGGGCAAATCATATTTGCCCTATTTTCATACTAGGGGCGAAAGATATTTCGCCTCTATATTTAGGAGCAGTTATGAAAAAACTCTGTGTTCTCGGTAGTATCAATGTTGATCATGTCATTCGAGTACCTTATTTCCCCAAAGCGGGTGAAACCTTAACGGGTTATGGCTATCAAATTGCCTATGGCGGAAAAGGGGCAAATCAAGCGGTTGCTGCAGCTCGTGTTGGAGCGAAAGTCAGCTTTATCGGTGCGATTGGCGATGATCAAATCGGACAAACGATGAAACAAGCCTTTGAACAAGACGGTATCGATACTTCGGCAATCAGTGTAATCCCAAATCAATCAACGGGTCTGGCGATGATTCAAGTCGCCGATTCAGGTGAAAACAGCATTGTGATTTCGGCCGGGGCAAATGCGGATCTTTCCGAAGCCTTAGTTGAACAACATAAATCACACATTGAACAATCGGACATTCTGCTGATGCAGTTAGAAAGCCCGTTACAAGCGGTCACTTTGGCGACAAAATTTGCAAAAACAGCTGGGGTAAAAGTGGTGTTAAATCCCGCACCGGCTCAACCTTTACCAGACAGTTTGTTATCACACATTGACATCATTACCCCAAATGAAACAGAAGCGGAAATACTGACAGGGATTAAAGTGACCGATGAACAAACTGCAACAGTTGCCGCACACCATTTTCATCAATTAGGAATTGAAGTGGTCTTGATCACCTTAGGTTCAAAAGGCGTGTATTACAGCGAAAAAGGACAAGGCGAAATTATTCCGGGTTTCCGAGTTGATGCAGTAGATACAACAGCCGCAGGCGATACCTTTAACGGCGCTTTTGTGACGGCATTATTGGAAGGAAAATCAGCTAAAGATGCGATTCGTTTTGCACATGCCGCTGCAGCGATTTCGGTTACTCGAATGGGGGCGCAAACGGCTATTCCTATAAGGGAAGAGGTTGAAGCTTTTTTATCATTAAATCCATAAATTTGGTGTTTCTCTTCTTTTTAGCAAAATTGAGAATAACGTCACATTTTTTTATTGTGAATAGCGGTATCCTTACGCCAATGGTTTTTTGAATATAAAAGGAGACATTTATGTTTAAACAACTTCAACAAGTCGGTAAAGCCTTTATGTTACCGATCGCCATCTTGCCGGCGGCGGGTTTGTTATTAGGAATTGGCGGTGCATTGTCGAATAAAGCGACGGTGCAAGCTTATCCGATATTGGATAACCCGACTTTGCAAGGCATATTTCAAATTATGGCGGCGGCAGGCAGTGTGGTGTTTGCTAATCTTGCGCTGTTGCTCTGTATCGGTTTGGGTATCGGTTTAGCCAAGCGGGATAAAGGCGTAGCGGCATTAGCTTCCGTCGTCGGTTATTTGATTATGACGGGAACGATTGCGGCATTGATTCCGATTTTTTCACCGGAAACCAAAGGGATTGATACCGGTGTTATCGGTTCGCTTGTGATGGGGTTGATCACCGTTAAACTACATAATAAATATCATAATATTCAGCTGCCGCAAATTCTAGGCTTTTTCGGCGGATCGCGCTTCGTTCCGATTGTGACCGCATTTGCGGCAATTTTTGTCGGCGCTCTGTTCTTCTTAATTTGGCCGACCTTCCAAAATTGGCTGGTTTCTGCGGGGCAAGGTATTGCTTCAATGGGCGAAATAGGCACGTTCTTTTATGGATTTTTAATGCGTTTGAGCGGCGCAATTGGTTTGCACCATATGATTTATCCGTTGTTTTGGTACACCGAATTAGGCGGAACCGAAGTAGTAAACGGTGAAACTGTTATCGGCGCACAAAAAATCTTCTTTGCTCAATTGGCGGATCCGAATCACCAAGGTTTATTTACCGAAGGAACCCGCTTCTTTGCCGGTCGTTTCGATACCATGATGTTCGGTTTGCCGGCAGCCTGTTTGGCAATGTATCATGCGGCCCCGAAAGATCGTCGCAAAGCGATTGGTGGGTTGTTCCTTGGTGCTGCATTAACTTCGTTTATTACAGGCATCACTGAACCGATTGAATTTATGTTCTTATTCGTTGCTCCGTGGCTTTATGTGTTCCATGCTTTCTTAGACGGTGTGTCGTTCTATATTGCCGATTTTCTGAATGTGTCTATCGGTAATACTTTCTCTGGTGGATTTATCGACTTCTTACTGTTCGGTATTCTACAAGGTAATGAAAATACCCACTGGATTCGTGTCGTAATGGTGGGACTACCTTGGGCGGCACTTTATTATTTCTCTTTCCTGTTCCTGATTCGCAAATTTAATGTGATGACACCGGGAAGGGGGGATGATCAAGAAGACGTTGTAGAGCAACAAACCACATCATTAACCGAAAATGCGCACAAAATTATTGAAGCATTAGGTTCGGCAAGTAATATTGAAACGGTTGATGCATGTATCACTCGTTTGCGGGTGGCGGTTAAAGTGGTGAAAGAGGTAAATAAACCACAACTAAAAGCATTAGGTGCGATTGATGTTCTGGAAGTTGGTGGTGGTGTTCAAGCCGTTTTTGGTGCTAAAGCGGTACTGTATAAAAGTGAGATAAATCAGATTTTAGGAAAAGAAGACTAAAACTGATATAAGATAACCAAAAGTGGTTGGCGAAATAGACGATTTGGTTTAAAAATTAGCAAGCGGTCATTTTTTTCAAAAATTTTGCAAAAATCGCTTGCGCGGAATTCTAAAATCTCTATAATGCGCCCCACACAACGACGCACTGTTGTGAAGTGATTAAATTAAACAGTGCGTCGTTGTTTTTTGCTCTTTAACAATTTATCAGACAATCTGTG
>NZ_JBGXYA010000087.1:0-9559 GCF_041814905.1 Glaesserella sp.
AGTAGGGTTTGGGAGCCTTTTGCCAAGTGAGAATAGAGTTTTTTGTAATCTTCGGCAAGTGTTGCCAACAACGAAGCGGATTGTTCGAAATGTTTTTCCAACTGTTGTTTTTGTTCGTCGATTTTAGTGGTCGCCGCTTTCAAATCTTTTTCCAGTTTTTGCTGTTTTTGAGCGTTGGCGTTCGTCGCACGGAAAATAACGTAGCCTAAAATTAAGCCGACAACAAACGCTGCGATAATGGCAGTCCACACGTTTCCGGACCATTGTTCCATAGAGATCTCCTTATATAAAGTAATCACAGGGTAATTATTTTTATCATTTTCTAAATAAGATGAGAAGTAAAAAAGAAAATGAATGTGTAAAATTTTGATATTGTCTACAAATCTAAAAAAATATCCAAAAACCTTTAGCAATTTATGTGTAATGTCTGTATAATCCCGCCACCCTGTTTTTGCACGGTATTCCCGCCGTGCAAGTTTGGTCTGAATTGACTCGAAGGGGTTAAATTCTGCCGTATATAGGTAATATCCGTTTAGGATATTGGGTTTAAACTTTAAATTTTGGTATTTAATTAATGAAAACTTTTGTAGCAAAACCAGAAACAGTTAAACGTGACTGGTATGTAGTAGATGCGACAGGTAAAACTTTAGGTCGTTTAGCTACTGAATTAGCACGTCGTCTTCGTGGTAAACACAAGGCTGAGTACACTCCACATGTAGATACAGGTGATTACATCATCGTTATCAATGCGGAAAAAGTAGCGGTAACAGGCAAAAAAGAAACTGATAAAATCTACTACTGGCACACTGGCTATGTAGGTGGTATCAAAGATGCAACCTTCAAAGAAATGATTGCTCGTCGTCCGGAAGCAGTGATTGAAATTGCGGTGAAAGGTATGTTGCCAAAAGGTCCGTTAGGCCGTGCAATGTTCCGTAAATTAAAAGTGTATGCAGGTAACGAACACAACCACGCAGCACAACAACCACAAGTTTTAGATATCTAATCACGGAGCATAAAAATGACAGCAGCAAATCAAAACTACGGCACAGGTCGCCGCAAAAGCTCTTCAGCTCGTGTATTTATCAAACCGGGCAATGGTAACATTACCATTAACCAACGTTCTTTAGAAGTTTACTTCGGTCGCGAAACAGCTCGCATGATCGTTCGTCAACCATTAGAATTAGTTGAGTTAACAGATAAATTAGATTTATACATCACAGTTAAAGGTGGTGGTATTTCTGGTCAAGCGGGTGCAATCCGTCACGGTATCACTCGTGCATTGATGGAATACGATGAAACTCTTCGTCCGGCATTACGTGCCGCGGGCTTTGTTACCCGTGATGCTCGTCGTGTTGAACGTAAAAAAGTGGGTTTACACAAAGCACGTCGTCGTCCACAATACTCAAAACGTTAATTTTACGTTTTATCGAAAAGGCAGGTTATCCTGCCTTTTTCTTTTCTATTTTAATCAGTTTAATACGTCGTTGTTTTCTATAAACTGTTTAATACCGAATCCCGTCATCTGACAGGTTTTGTAGTATAATTCCCGCTTAGTTAATTTTTGATAAAAGGTACTTAAATGCTTGCCATTATTTCTCCTGCTAAAACCCTTGATTTTGAAACAAAAATTGAGGGTTTTGCATTTTCTCAGCCGAAACTGACCGCTTGTAGTCAACAGCTTATTGATATCTGCAAGCAACTTACGCCTGCAGAACTTGGGTCGTTAATGTCAATTAGTGATAAATTAGCGAGCCTGAATGCTGCGCGTTTTGCAGAGTGGCAATCGGAACATAATGAACAAAATGCCAAAGCGGCGTTATTCGCCTTTAAAGGTGATGTGTATACCGGTTTGGATGCGGAAACGTTAACGAAAGAACAAATTTTGTATGCACAAAATCATTTGAGAATGTTATCGGGTTTATACGGTTTGCTAAAGCCACTTGATTTAATGCAGCCTTATCGTTTAGAGATGGGAACTAAACTGGTAAACCCGAAAGGTAACGATCTCTATGCGTTTTGGGGTAATATCATTACCGAAAATCTACAACAAGCGATTGATGAACAAGGCGATAATATTTTGATAAATTTGGCATCGGATGAATATTTTGGTGCAGTAAAACCAAGTAAATTACAAGCGACTATAATCAAACCGGTATTTTTAGATGAGAAAAACGGTAAATATAAAGTCATTAGTTTCTACGCCAAAAAAGCGCGAGGCATGATGGTGCGCTTTATGTTGCAAGTTCAACCAAGCAAAATAGAGCAGTTGAAAGATTTTAACTATGGTGGCTATTGGTTTGACGCGGATAACTCTTCCGAATCAGAATTTGTGTTTAAACGTGAGGAGCAAAAAGCGTGACAATGTTGCGAAAAATGGCTCTATTGCCACTCTTTTTATCCAGTTGTGCCGTGCATCAGGCGCAGTTCTCTATACCGGATAGAGTGACTTTTCAAGGTAAAACTTATGAAAAGGTAACGGATAATCAGATTGATGAGATGCAACAAATGCTTTATTTGGAACAAGGCAGTGCGAAAGATCCGGATCAGTGGCAACAGGGTATTTTGTTTTTTTTAGACCAAAATAGCCGAAATAAAACGCTTTCACAGCGAGCGGAGCTACGCCGTCAAGCTTTTTCTAAACAGATGGATACGGAGGCTCAGGTGGCAATTATTGAGAATGAATTGCGCAGCCAAGTACTGTATCCTCCGACAACGCGTTTTCAAAATTACCAGCTTGAAGTCACCCGTGGACGCGATTTATATTGTGGGTACGGGCAAATTCAATTCTCTGACAAGCGGTCTGTTTCGACAAAAAATTTGCAAAAAAGTAAATTGGCGGCTTATCTGCGGGATTTGAATCAACTTGCGCTTCAATTTGCTCAAATGCCTTGGTTGATCGAGTGTAAAAAATAATGAATCATGAATATGCAAAATATGTAAAACGTGCGGCGAATTTTGCCATTACCGTGGCAATTATACTCATTGTAGCGAAAGCTTTTGTGTGGTGGCACACCGGTTCAATGGCGATTTTAGCCGCAATGACGGATTCGGTTGTCGATTTACTTGCCTCATCAACCAATATTTTAATTCTGCGTTTTGCTTTGCGTCCTGCCGATGATGGCCATACTTTTGGTCACGGTAAAGCTGAATCGTTAGCGGCACTTGCTCAAAGCGCATTTATTGCCGGTTCTGCCGCATTTTTATTGCTACAAGGTGTGCAACGTTTAACGGAACCACAATTAATTGATGGCAGTGAATTGGGTATCGGTATCAGTATTTTTTCTGTTGTATTCACCGCCGTTTTAGTCGCATATCAACGTAAAGTTGTAAAATTAACGGGGAGTCCGGCGATTCAAGCGGATTCACTGCATTATCAAACCGACCTTTATATGAATGCGGCAATCTTAATTGCCATGGTATTAAATATGTACGGAATGGTTTATGCCGATGCGATTTTTGCGATTGGGATTGCGCTTTATATTCTGGTGAATGCCGGGAAAATGCACTGGGAAGCGATGCATTCGCTACTGGATAAAGCTTTGCCGCAAGAAGAAGTCGATAAAATTTGGATGATTGCGCTGGAACATCCTTGCATTATCAGTATTCATGATCTCAAAACCCGTCGGGCAGGTGCGGTGCGATTTATTCAATTACATTTAGAATTAGATGATCATTTACCGTTGGTGACAGCGCACGATATTACCGATAGCCTTGAGAAAAAAATCTTGGAGGCTTTTCCGTTATCTGAGGTGATTATTCACCAAGAACCGACCACAATTGTGCAAAAAGAAAAAGCGGAGAAAGCCCAATGTACCAAGTAATCGTTCATTTCAGTTATCAAAATTTTGAGCAAGATCCAGTGACGTTAATCAGCCAAGTGCTGAATCAATGGCGTTATAACGGACAAGTTATCGGTCGTGAAATGGGGATAACGCACCATCAACATGAAACGCTATCAGAGTTTCAAGTGCGTGTTTCAACGCCTGAACAAGAGTCGCTGTTTCCTGAATATAATAATGAATATGTAAATGAAGCGTTATTACAGGCAGAAAATGCAGGGGTTCAATTTGAATATTTTGAACTTGTCGGCCGCGATTATAATGCGGAAGAAACCGGCGCTACTGAACAGGCAACTTTTCAAATTATTTATACGACTTATGTAGAAACATGTTCGCCGATTTATAATGGGAAGACCTTTCGTCCGATTCCGCTTTATCGTTTCGGCGATCAACCTGAATTGACCGAAGCGATTATCAAATGGCAAGAAAATTGGCAATCATGCGATCAGTTACAAATGAATGGTGGAGCATTGGAACAGCAAGCACTTACCGAAATCAGTGAATTTAATAGTGAGCTTAACCAGTATGGCAGATTAATCGGACAAGCATTGGAAAACTTAACTTGCGTGCCGACCTACTATTATCTTTATCGTTTAGGCAAAGATGAAGCGACTGAACATCAACGTCAATGCCCAAGTTGCGGCGGTAAATGGAAATTGACGGAACCTTTACACGGTATTTTCCACTTTAAGTGTGATGATTGCCGATTAGTTTCTAATTTGAGTTGGGAATTACAATAAGCCATTTTTGATCATTTTCAGTTATACCAAAAATCATTATACGCTTGCAAAAACGCAGTGAGTTTTTTATGCTCACTGCGTTTTTGGGTCTTAAATTAGGAGTGCTTATGACGATCTTAAACTTGGTGGTATTTGCTGCAGAACTTGTGTTATTAGCGGTCATTTTTCGCAATAATCAAAAACTCGGACGAACCGTTTTCATTGCCTTATTACTCGGTTTGGCAGGTGGCGTATTATTACAAACGCTTTATGTTAAGGAAGAACTTACGACCACATTAGATTGGGTCAATTTGGTTGGAAACGGTTATGTACGCTTGTTACAAATGATCGTTATGCCATTAGTTTTTATCTCAATTTTATCGGCCATTACCCGTTTAAATCAGGTCGGTTCATTAGGTAAAATCAGTTTTAGTGTGTTATCGGTATTAATTATTACCACTGCAATCTCTGCTGCAATCGGGATCGCTATGGTATATCTATTTGACCTGTCTGCCGAAGGCTTAGTTGCCGGTGAGCGTGAATTGGCGGCTCAAGCGCGAGTCGACGGACGTGTCGAGCAAGTTAGTAACTTAAGTCTGCCCGGTATGTTATTGTCGTTTATTCCACGTAATCCGTTTGCAGAACTTACTGGTGCTAACCCAACATCTATTATCAGCGTCGTCATTTTTTCGGCTTTTTTAGGTGTTGCTGCATTAAGCTTGGCTAAAGAAGATAAAGCGTTGGGCGAGCGAATTGCACAAGGTGTTGATAGCTTGAACAAATTGATTATGCGGTTGGTGCGTTTTGTTATCCGTTTAACGCCTTACGGTGTATTTGCTTTAATGATCCGAATGGGCGCAACTTCTGCTTGGGAAGATATTGTTAATCTAGGCAGTTTTATTGTGGCTTCTTATGCGGCAATTATTTTGATGTTTATTATTCACGGCATATTACTGGCTTTATTTAAAGTCAGCCCGATTGATTATTACAAAAAAGTAATGCCAACATTAACCTTTGCATTCAGTTCCCGTTCAAGTGCGGCTACTTTGCCGTTGAATATTGAAACGCAAACCAATAAATTGGGGAATAGTAGTGTAATTGCCAATTTTTCGGCAACCTTCGGTGCCACAATCGGACAAAACGGTTGTGCGGGGATTTATCCTGCAATGTTAGCCGTGATGGTGGCACCGACGGTCGGTGTTGATCCGTTTAGTTTACAGTATCTTGCCACCTTAATCTTGGTTGTTGCGATTGCTTCATTCGGTATTGCCGGAGTGGGTGGCGGAGCAACCTTTGCGGCGATTGTCGTGTTATCTGCATTAGATTTACCGCTTGCGTTGGTCGGTTTATTGATTTCAATTGAACCACTAATCGATATGGGACGTACAGCACTAAATGTGAACGGTGCAATGGTTGCAGGAACGATTACGAACAAAATATTAAACAATAACGATAAAATCTAATTTGCAAAATAATTGAGAAAAACCACCGCTTGTTATCATAAAATCGGTGGTTTTTTTAAATTTTGTTATATTCAATAAATTAATTTCTATGGAAAACAAGTAAAGCACAGTTTGTGTAAATATTGATGTTTTTTCTTTAGTATGTTGACGCTATTTTTGAATGGATTACAAAAACAATGTAGAAAATAATGAAACTTTATACTATAAAGTTTGTCATGTTTACCTGCAAAAACGGAGGTGAGAACTCATAAAATACGTTATTTGATGTACCCAAAGTAAGGAAATTTCTTAAGGTTTTATCATTTCACAGGAGTTATTTTATGAATCATACTTATAAAACAATTTATGATACCGTTAAAGGGATTTATGTTGCGGTATCAGAACTCACCAATAGCCGTCGCAAAACAGGCAGTATCAAATTAATCACGGTCAGTCTTGCGGCATTGTTTTCTAGTCTTTCCTTTGCCACTCCTGTAACACTGACCGGTGATTATATCAGAACCGCTGTGAGTGATTATGGTACTTTAGGTTCAAACGGTGCTAATCCACCCGGTATTCAATACGATAAAACGGGTACCCAAAATTTTGGGGTTGATGATTACCTTACGCCCGGTAGCCCACATCAAACTTTCAGTGTAAAAACCGCTGAGACAGGCTTGCAATACAACAACAATAACAATCAGTTGCTGATTCCGTCGACTTCAGGTCCTTCGGATATAAGCAGTGGTACTGTTGCAGCCGCTACTTGGTCAGGACAATATTCGGATTACTATACGGTAAAAAATACTTATAGTGTGGGCAAAACAGAAGAAGCGATTCGTGTTGAAACAGTTTTAACCGCATTGCAGGATTTGACCGAAGTGAGATTTGCCACGGCACTTGATCCTGATCCGGATGTGAATACGTATAACTCATACTATACAACCAATGGTAGAGGAACGACTAAGTTTGCTGCAGAAGATTGGGTACATTCATTAGGACAGCAAACCGGTTTACCTGTCGGTATCTATAGCACATCACCTTATACTCATAATACCGGCGTATCTTCAGCTTGGTCGTTAGATCCGGATTTTTATCTTGCAGGTAATATGGATGGTGATGGTGATTATGTCATCGGTATGGGTTTCAATATAGGCACTTTACTCAGTGGTCAAAGTGTTGAGTTAGTCTACTATTATCTAATGGGTGAACAACTCGATACGGTGGTTATCCCTCCGTCGGCCGATCCGTCCGTACCGGCGGTTACCAAAACAAATATTGATTTAAGAAAAGTGTCCTATGACAGTTCGCAATTAGGTATCACCGTGAATCCTGCGTTTGAAGGCGGAACACTAAAAATAGATACCGCGGGTACATATACCTCGGATTTTTCATTGAATAATCTTGGCGGTACTATTGATGCTAATGCAAATAACGCAGTATTTAGTGGTGAGTTTTTCGATTTGAGTGATAGCAGTAGCAATGGTACATTAATTGTCTCCGATAGTGTCGGAGGCGGCTCTACTACCTTTGAAGGTGTAAATAGTTATACCGGTAAAACGGTGATAGAAGCAACGACGTTAGCATTATCAGGCAACGGTAATATTGCAAGCAGTAGCGGGGTGGAACTGGCCAATACCACCGCAGTATTTGATGTCTCGAATATTACTGCTCAAGCAACGACAGTGCAGGATCTTACCGGCGTGAGTGGTAGTGTAGTCAAAACCGGTACTACAGTGTTAACAGCCGGTACGGCAAACGATACTGAATTTGCCGGTAGTTTTGAAGGTAACGGCGGTTATGTCAAACTTGGTAGCGGTAGTATGCTATTAAGCGGCGATAGTAGCTCCTTTAGTGGTACGAATGCGGTACAAGCCGGTGAGTTACAAGTAAACGGCGTGTTGGGCGGTTTAACCTTAACCGTTGCTTCAGGCAGTATTCTCAGCGGTAACGGTACTGTCGGTGGTGTAGTTACGGCAGAATCAGGCTCAACGATTAGCCCGGGAGCAGATACCCACCAAGATACCTTAACATTATCGGATGATTTAAATGTGCAAGCCTCGAGTGTTATTGCTATACAAACGACCTTGGAGGCCGATGATAGTGCAACGGATAAATTGGTTGTCCAAGGCAATACTTCAGGACAAGCAACCGTACAGGTGACCAATCAAAGTGGTTCCGGTGCATTAACAAAAGAAGGGATTAAAGTGATTGATGTAGAAGGGCTGTCTGATGCAGTATTTTCACTCCCTACCGCTGCAATTGCGGTCAATTCTTACCAATATCGTTTAGTCCAAAACGGATTGTCTACGCCAACGGACGGAGATTGGTATCTTCGTAGTACCTATCGTCCAGGCGTTGGAAACTATTTGGCGGCAGCATCCAGTAATGTGATTGGCGGCTTTAATTTAATGTCTACGATGCATCAACGTAACGGTACATTAAAAGCCGGAGAAAACGATGGTAAAGAGACTTGGGTTCGCACTTTAGGCTTTTATAACAAGCTAAAAGGCAAAACACAGTTTGAATATGAACAGTTCTCAACCGGAGTCCAAATCGGTCAAGATCTCTGGCGTAGTGAAGATGCTAACCGTAGCAGAGCAGGGATAACTGCTCAATATCTGTACAGTAAAGTCGATGTGTATGATCATGAACGGGATAAAGTCGGGATAAGTAGTTTTACCGGCAAGGTGAAAACTCAAACGGCAGGCATTGGCTTCTACCATACTTATGTTGGAAATCGTGGTGGCTATATTGATACGGTAGCTCAAGTCAATCGTCTATATAGCAAACTGAAAGACACGGATGGTATCCACTCCAAATTGAAAGGATGGCAGGCCGGCGCGTCCATTGAGGTAGGTAAAGGTATTCCGTTAGGAACAACAAACTGGGTCTTGGAACCGCAAGCCCAAATCGCTTATCTCTACACCCATTATAGTGATCTAAACGATGCGTTTTCACGTGTCAGCGTTGATAGTAGCGAGAGTCTTACCATGCGAGCCGGTTTGCGTTTAAATAAACAGTTCACTGCGGATGAACGGGACGGCAATCTCTACTTTATTGTCAATTACCATCATCAACATTCCGGTAAACAGGATGCAACGTTCTTCCATGCTGACGGCAATCGCTTGGATGTCAGTGAAAAATTTGAACGTCACGGTATTGAAGGTGGTGTGGGTTTACAAACGAAAGTCGGCAAAAACAGCTATATTTTCGGTGACGTCCGCCATTTACAGCTACTTAACAATAAAGGTAACCAAACCCGTTTGGATGTTGGATTTAAGATGAGTTTCTAACGAGAGGAAACAAGCGGTCGTTTTCCGCCGATTTTTTGCAAATTTGAGGTGAAAACCGACCGCTTGTAATAACAAAAGGCGAGCATATAGCTCGCCTTTTTATCTACTTATTTTAGAAAGAATTAGAAATTCGCATTACGCGGTGCGCGTGGGAATGGAATGACCTCACGAATATTCTGTAAACCGGTGACATAGACGATTAAACGCTCAAAGCCTAAACCAAAGCCTGAGTGCGGCACGGTACCGTAACGACGTAAATCACG
>NZ_JBGXYA010000088.1:0-3485 GCF_041814905.1 Glaesserella sp.
GGCGCAACAGACGGATTTGCAAAATAATACCGAAAACTGACCGCTTGCAGTCGGTTTTCGGTATCACGATATTATTTAAAAATGTCATCCAATACTAACGCGATACCGTCTTCGTCATTGGATGCCGTAATTCGTTTGGCGGCTTGTTTAATCGGCTCAGGCGCATTACCCATGGCGACACTCAGTCCGGCGTATTCCAACATATCCAAATCATTGAAATTGTCGCCAAAGGCGACGACCTCTTCACCGCTGACGTTTAAACACCGTTCCATAAAGCGGATGGCATTGGATTTGGTCGCTTGTTTATTCATGATTTCCAAATATTCGTTTTTCGAACGATGAATGGAAAGCTGTGGATATTGCGGTTTAAGTTTGTCTTCCAACGCTTTAATTTCGCTTGCTTCGCCCATGACTAAAATTTTATGCACGTTACTCAAGTGAGTCGGTTTCGCTGTGGCGCTTAATCCCGTAATTTCGCCTTCTTGTATCGTCCAATCATTGCTTAAATCATTGCTGAACCAATCCAAATTCGCATAATGATTAATAGAAAGGTGGTTGTAATCGGCTAAATCCGCTTCTAAGCGGGCGAGATCCGTGTTATCAATTGCCACGCTGTACAGCGGTTGCAAATCGGCATCTAAAATCAACGCGCCGCTATAACAGATAATGGCGTTTTTGGTTTGTAATTGTTCGGTATAAGGCGTAATCGCCAACGGTGGACGGGCGGAAACAGAGATAAACGGAATACCTTGTTTCACAATGCGCTGAATTGCCTGCGCCGTTTTCGGCGAAATTTGGTGACGGCTGTTGAGTAACGTACCGTCAATGTCACTGAATACTGCGCGATAAGTGTGTGCTTGCATGGTTTTACTCCTGTAATATTTTTAATAGTTTACTCTGTTTGAATTCAAAATAAATGAAATGAGATCAACAAATAGCGATATTTTTATCTCATACATAAATTTGCAAAAAATCGTCTAAAACCGACCGCTTGTGATTGACTAACCGAAGTGAACGGATACAATCGTTCCATTTCCGATTACTCATAATAAAGGACAACATTAATGAACCTATACAACATCAAACACCCTGAAGAACAAGTCAATTTTGCTCAAGGCGTTCGCCAAGGGTTAGGCAAAGATCAGGGCTTATTTTTCCCTGAAGTGTTACCTAAATTTGACGACATTGACGCTTTATTAGCATTACCGCTGGTTGAGCGTAGCCAAAAGATTTTATCGGCATTGATTGGCGATGAATTACCGCAAGAAACCTTAAATGCAATGGTGAAAAATGCGTTTACTTTCCCTGCACCACTAGCAAAAGTGAATGATGATATTTATGCGTTAGAGTTATTCCACGGACCGACCCTTGCCTTTAAAGACTTTGGCGGTCGCTTTATGGCACAGGCATTAAGTGCGGTGCGTGGTGATGGCAAAATTACCATTTTAACGGCGACATCAGGCGACACAGGTGCGGCGGTGGCTCACGCGTTCTATGGTTTAGAAAATATCAATGTGGTTATTCTTTATCCGAAAGGTAAAATCAGTCCGTTACAAGAAAAATTATTCTGTACTTTAGGTGGCAACATTCGTACCGTGGCGATTGAATCAGACTTTGATGCTTGCCAAGCATTAGTTAAACAAGCCTTTGATGATGCCGAGCTTCGTCAAGCTATCGGCTTAAACTCAGCAAACTCTATCAATATCAGCCGTTTACTCGCTCAAGTTTGCTACTACTTTGAAGCGGTGGCTCAGTTGCCGAAAGAGAAACGTAGCAATGTGGTAGTTTCTGTGCCAAGCGGTAACTTCGGTAATTTAACCGCAGGCTTAATTGCGAAAACCTTAGGCTTACCGATTAAGCGTTTTATCGCTTCAACCAATGCGAACGACACTGTGCCACGTTACCTTAAATCGGGCAAATGGGAACCGAATGCAACGGTTGCGACATTATCAAATGCAATGGACGTAAGCCGTCCGAACAACTGGCCACGTGTTGAAGAGCTGTTTAAACGTAACGGTTGGAGTTTGAGCGAATTAGGCTCAGATGCCTTAAATGATGCAGAAACCGAAGAAGCATTAAAAGCACAATATGCGGAGGGTTACTTATGTGAACCGCACGGAGCAATTGCTTACCAAGCGTTGAAAGATCAGCTACAAACAGGCGAAACAGGTATTTTCCTTTGCACCGCACACCCTGCGAAATTCAAAGAAAGCGTGGAACGCATTTTAGATATTGAACTACCGTTGCCTGAAGCGTTAGACAAACATAACAAAATGGAACTGTTGTCGGACACAATGGCGGCGGATTTTGCGCAATTAAGAGCCTATCTGTTAGCGAAGTAATCGCTTTTCCAATGGCACTCATCAGATAGTGAGTGCCGTTTTTGTTATATTTTCCACTTCTTGCAAAATTCCCTGATAATCGGTACTTGGCAAGCCAATCTCACCAAAGTAATGCATATCGACCGTTTCAATGCCACAAAAGCTAAACAAGCCATAGCCTAAGGTATGCTCAAAGGCTTGCAGATAGCCTTGTTGGCGATATTCTTCCACAGGGTTGCCAAGGGTAACAAACTGCTGAACTCGTTTATCCCCCAATAAGCCGATACTTTTCTCTTTGCCGTCTTTATAGGCAAAGCCATAGGCCATCACACGATCAAGATATCCCTTTAAAATCGCAGGAAAGCCCATCCACCATAGCGGATAAATCAACGTAATAAGCTCTGCCTGTTGGAAATAACGATGTTCTTCAGCTACATCCGTAGCATATTGATGCTCGATAGTTGATCGAAACTCTTGCCAAGTCAGTGTCGGATTAAAATCAAGCTGATACAAATCCCGCACAATGACATTATGGTTCGCACTTGCTTGAATCACTTTGTCTAAAATCGCATGGTTAAAGCTGGTTGGATTCGGGTGGGCATAAATAATCAAATGTGTCATGGTTCTCTCCAAAGCCTAAAATGCAAGCGGTCTGTTATTTGCAACATTTTGCAACGAACAGACCGCTTGTCTTATTTACCGATACAGAACGAACTAAAGATATTGCCGAGCAAGTCATCGGAAGTAAATTGCCCTGTGATTTCACTCAATGCATTTTGTACCATCCGAAGCTCTTCGGCGAGCAGTTCGCCTGCGTAGAATTGCGTTAATTGAATATGTCCACGTTGCAGATGATCCGCTGCGGTTTCCAGTGCAACCAAGTGACGACGACGAGCAATAAAACCACCTTCCGTTGAGCTTTGATAACCCATTGATTTTTTAAGGTGTTCACGCAATAAGTCCACGCCGACTTTAGTCTGTGCAGAAAGGCGAATCACGGTGAAATTATCCGTTTGCACCAAGCTTTCCGTTTCGCCGGTTA
This sequence comes from Glaesserella sp., assembly GCF_041814905.1. Taxonomy (NCBI): domain Bacteria; kingdom Pseudomonadati; phylum Pseudomonadota; class Gammaproteobacteria; order Pasteurellales; family Pasteurellaceae; genus Glaesserella; species Glaesserella sp. Next base: position 3,364 of record NZ_JBGXYA010000088.1, read on the forward strand.
AATCGACTTTATTACGAATCACCGTCACCGGTATATTTTTCGGCAATTTGGTTAAAAACTCCGCCCACTCTTGTTGGAAATGATCCGCTTGAGATTCGTTGCTATCAATCATCAACAACACA